>CAZPUO010000249.1:0-3710 GCA_964589745.1 uncultured Methanotrichaceae archaeon | reverse complement strand
TCGACGAGGCTGAGAACCGGCTGCATACCTCCAAGGCCGTGATGGCCTGGCTGATAGGGCATAAATGACAAAAGCCAATGATTCTCGATTTTTCGATGCTGTAGTTTGATCTCGAAAGGATGGTTTCATGAAGATAGAAAGAGCGAGCCGCTATAAGGATAAGCTCAGCCTCATTTCCAAGAGAGTGGAGCAGATTGAGTCCTGGCTGAGCCCGGACTCGCCAGAAGAGTTTTTGGAGGATGATAAAACCAGGCTTGCCTCGTACAAAGCTTTTCAAGAGACGGTGGAAGCCTGTCTGGATATTGTGGCCATGATGGGCAAGGACTCAGGCATTGTGCCAAAAGACGATTACAGCAACCTGGAGAATCTGGGAGAACTGCACGAAACAACCAAAAAAGTTCTGATTGAAGCCAATGGCCTTCGGAACCATCTAGTTCACAGATACAATAGGATGGACGACCTGCTGGCTCTGGAGAGCATGAAGGCGCTGCTCTCCGGTATTCAGGCCTTCTGTAGGGAGGTGGAGGCGTGGATCGAGAAGAGGCTCTAGTCAGGGCGAAGAGAGACTTTTTGTTCTTGCAGGACCGAGTGCTGGGCATCATGCTCTTCGGCTCCTGGGCCCGTGGCGAGGCTAACGAGAGGAGCGACATTGACCTTTGCATCATCGCTCCGGAGGTGGAAGACAAGGCTAGTCTCTGGAGGGAAGCGATCTCAGAGCCAAGGGATTCACGCTACGACGTGCGGATATTCGAGCTTTTGCCGCTCTACATGAAGATGGCAGTGATCGAGGAGGGGGTCGTGGTGTACTCCAGGGACGTTCTCGACCTCTACGAATACTTTTACCCCTTCCGGCGCGAGTGGGGGGACCAAAAGCATAGGCAGCAACTCAGTCGGGAGGAGTTGCGCTCCCTTCTCAGGGCCAGGTAGCCAAGGCCCTGTGTTCTCGCCATCTTCGATTCGATCTTCCCAGGATCGCAAAGTTCTAGTACAGCCCTATCCTCTACTGTGGGCTAGCCCGAAAATATCGCAGGGGCGGAGGGCAAAAAGCGGGGGTTGCCAAGAGGTTAAAGGCGCAGGGCTTAGGACCCTGTCACGAAGGTGTTCGCGGGTTCGACTCCCGCCTCCCGCATTACAGCTATCGATTCTGCGAAGACTGCCTTTTGGTGGATTAAAGACGCCTACTCATGAATCTTACGGAGTCTTTTACGGGGGACCTTGATGCAAAGCTGTTGAAGCTTTCTTAAAGAGATGCAACCAAACACAGCATATTGGTGAATTACAAAAAGCACATAAATTGACAAATGAAGCATATGCCACATACACTGATGTCTTCAAAAAGCTACAGAAGGGTCTTATAGCATATCGAGAAGTCCTGAAATCTACTTAGGACGGATCTACGAGAGCCTGAAGACACTGTACTATAAAGAAGATACTCCTCGCATCACGTTTGAAGTGTATGCATGAACCGCTCGTGATTATCCTGAGAGAACAATCATTCCTAAAGATCTGACTCAAAGAAAGACATATATTCGAAAAAGATAAAACAGCCAAATCATGGTTCAGATTCGAGTCGAGTGCTACAACTGCAAAAAGGAATTTACCTTCGACACCGATAAAACTCGCCAGAAGATTATGAAAATGGATAAGAAATTACCCAAGACTTTTGTTCCTAACTGCCCATTCTGTGGAGAGGAAAATGAGGTTAGTGTTGAATGAGTGACGTGTTAAAGGGCAGAAAGCCAAGTAAAGGGACTCTAGAGATACTAAAATTTGGCCGCGAATTGTATAACGAAACACCTACGTCCCTTGTGGATGCGGCTACGACTTTTGTCACTCTTGAGACATCGCTGCTAACAATCTATATAGGTATATTCACTTTTTTGAAAATAAATGAGAAATTAAATACTGGTAATATTAATATCTATATAGCCATTATAATTGCCCTATGGTTGCTAAGCATTGCTTTTACCGCGCTGGCTATTATTCCATTCTGGTACGATACGAATCTTATCAGTCCAGATAGCATCATCGAATCAGTAAAGGAACTAGTAAGTTGGAAACAAAAAGTCCTTATCGTTGGGCTCGTATTTCTCATTTTCGCCCTTCTGGCTTCAATTGCTTTGATATGGGTTGAACTGCAGTAGGATATGGGCTAAGGGGCTGACTAATCTTGAGACCTGCAAGCGAGGGTTGTGGAGAAAGTAAAGATCATAAAGAAAGGGTCGTGGGTGAATGTCACTGAAAATCAACACACGAGAACCGAGTGCGTAGGATTCATTTTGGCATTAAACATCCACTGAGTCAATTGTTAGCGCTTTTCAGTAGCTCACGTGCGCGACCCTTAAACAAGAAACAGGAAAATGCCATGTGATATCCCCGGAAGGCACCTTAAAGAGCACGTAAAACTTTATTTTTTGGGCATACGGTTGAGCGCAATTTTTTGCAGCTCTCTTCTGTCAGTATACCTATGGGTTCTCCAGGGTTTTGCCTCCGTAGGCAACGACTCTGGAGACCCCACTGATTCTTTTTATGGTGATCAATATGAAATTCATCCGGAAATTGGGAAAATCCGCAGCCAACGACGCCGCCCAGATTACACTTCCACGCGTAATCGCTCAGCACTGGCGTGATGCGAATTGTCGTGAGATCGAGATGATTTTCGATGCGGCACATAATGTTTTGGTTGTGACTCCACGCTTTGAGAAATAAGAGGCCCTTGTTATGAGAAAAACTACTACTGCAAAATTCAGTATTGGAGGACATATTGTCGAACTGCCGACAACCATCGGACAAGAACTAGGATTGAAGATGGCCGATGTGGAGACAGCAAGACAGCAACTTCAGGATAACCAAATCAAGATGAATGCTCGCCCCAAGAAGTTGCCACACGATACCGACAATCCAAATGACTTGATCGCGATCGATCCGAATAAATCCAAATCGGCGGCTCTGGTCCAGCTCCGAAGAACCCAAGAGCGGCTAGGACAGGGCTTACAGCCAGAGCCCACAGGCGACGACCAAGTTGACGAGGCGCTTGAGCAGACTCGC
The DNA here is from genome assembly GCA_964589745.1 of uncultured Methanotrichaceae archaeon. Classification (GTDB taxonomy): domain Archaea; phylum Halobacteriota; class Methanosarcinia; order Methanotrichales; family Methanotrichaceae; genus Methanothrix. The sequence continues at coordinate 662 of CAZPUO010000249.1, read as the reverse complement.
CAAAAGATCGCCAAGCAGCGAGATCTCGTTTCGAAAACCCCTGCAGAAGCTCGAAAAATCCTAGCGGCAACCCAGGCACTCCTCGGCAAAGAATCTCGCCTTAAAACAAACGCAGCCAACGCCCCTCAGAAGAAAAAGGCCCAGAAATGACCATAGATGCTTACGCGAGGAGGGCGATAGCTGTCGAAAATTCGGGCTGGGCAAGTGACAGGATGGCCGTTAGTGATGATCTGGTCCGGCCCTTTAAAACATTCTCAATGCAGCAGCAAGCCTTGAAGACCCTGCAAGATCCAGCAGCCATTTGCGAAATGGAAGGGCGGATTGCCCACAATCGGGCGGTCCTGGATCGCCTTGGAACCACATGTGATGCCCTGGGGCTTCCCAAATACAGCCTGCAGGCATTGCGCAATAGACGCCTAGAACTCTCCTTGGATATCAAACAAGATGAGATCACCGTGCAGGATGCAATGCGGCCATTTGCCGACAAGGCAGCCCGCCTAGGCAACGTTCAGATGGTCTGGCAGATGCCCGAGACCAGGAAGATCCTAGAGGATGCCAAGGCCCGCGTGAAGCCCCTCCATGATGAATGCAAAGAAATTGTCGAGAAAATCGACATCCTCGAAAACATATTAAAAGACTTTAAATGGTGAAAATCGTGATTA
>CAZPUO010000248.1:0-3712 GCA_964589745.1 uncultured Methanotrichaceae archaeon | reverse complement strand
GGTCTCACCCAGTTAGTCAAGGGAGACTCTGCCTCAAAGGGTGGAACGCACATCAATTTGTTCATCATCCGCAAAGACTAAAGAATCCACTCATTAAGCGGGATGGAGTGTTTGCTGAAGCCACCTGGGATGAGTCCCTAGACTTGGTGGCCAAGAGACTTTCTGAAATAAAAGAAAGACACGGTAGCGATAGCTTGGCCGTTCTTAGTTCAGCCAAGTGCACTAATGAAGAAAACTTCGTGATGATGAAGTTTGCGAGAGCAGTTCTGGTGACTAACAATGTAGACCACTGTGCTCGGCTTTGTCATGCTTCAACCGTTGCTGGGTTGGTCAGGGCATTCGGCAGTGGGGCAATGACTAATTCCATTACCGACATTCGGGACGCAAATGTTATCCTTCTCATCGGGAGCAATACCACTGAGCAGCACCCTGTCATTGCTGCTGAAATACTTAGGGCAGTGGATAATGGCTCCAAGCTGGTCATCATTGACCCGAGGATGATTCAGCTGAGCAAATTTGCCGAGATGCAGCTCAGATTAACGCCAGGAACAGATGTTGCTCTCATCAACGGCCTAATGAGTGTGATAATAGAGGAGAAGCTACAAAATTCTGCCTTCATCCAGGAACGGGTAGAAGGCTTTGATGAATTAAGGGCAAATCTCCGGAGATATACACCAGAGTATGTGGAGCAGGTTACTGGGGTTCTGGCTAATGACCTCAGAGCAGCAGCTAGGCTATATGCTAAGGCCGACAGGGCAACCGTTTTGTATTGCATGGGCATCACGCAGCATTCTACTGGCACGGATAATGTACTGGACTGCGCTAATTTGGCTATGCTTTGTGGTCATGTAGGCAGGGAAGGTACGGGCGTAAACCCGCTACGGGGGCAGCAGAATGTGCAGGGGGCATGTGATATGGGAGCCCTTCCTGATTTTTACACTGGATATCAGCGTGTGGCTGATGAGACGTCCAGACCAAAATTTGAGCAGGCATGGAACACAAAATTGCCAGTCAAGGCTGGTCTGACTGTCGTTGAGATGATGAATGAAGCGGCGGAGGGGAAAATCAAAGGGATGTACATCATGGGTGAAAACCCAATGCTTAGCGACCCCGACCTGAATCATGTCAAGAAAGCGCTGGAGCGGTTGGATTTCTTGGTAGTGCAAGACATCTTCCTTAGTGAAACGGCAGAACTTGCGGACGTAGTACTTCCAGCTTGTAGTTTTGCTGAGAAGGACGGAACCTTCACCAACACGGAAAGGCGAGTCCAGCGGGTGCGAAGAGCAATAGGCCCTGTCGGGACTAGCCGTTCCGACTGGGAGATTGTTTGTGATGTCGCCAGCAGGATGGGGTATAAGATGAGTTACGACTCAACTGAGACAATAATGGAGGAGATAGCTGCCCTCACCCCAATATATGGGGGAATTCACTATGACCGACTAGACGATTTTGGGTTACAGTGGCCTTGTCCCAGTCGAGACCACCCTGGTACTAAATATCTTCATAAAGGTGCTTTTACACGGGGAAAAGGTCATTTCCACCCTGTGGAATATGTGCCTCCTGCGGAAGTGACAGACGCACAATATCCCTTTATACTAACTACTGGCAGAATGTACTATCAGTTCCACACTAGGACCATGACAGGAAGGTCGGAAGCATTGAACCGGGAAGCACCGGTGGGTTATGTTGAGATTAACCCAACTGACGCTGAGAAGCTGAATATACGGCCTGGGGTCAGGGTAAAGGTCTCATCAAGAAGGGGACAGATTATTGCCAACGCTGTGGTGACTGAGACCGTACCGCCCAAGACTATATTTATTCCTTTCCACTACCGTGAAGCAGCGGCCAATCTGTTAACCAACCCTGTCCTGGACCCGGCGGCAAAGATACCCGAGTACAAGGTATGCGCTGCCAGCCTGGAGAGGAGCGACTAGCGTGGCACTAGCATGGGAATTGGACAAGCAAAAAGTGCCCTTATGGGTCAATGCACTCATAAGTGAGTTTGAGGTGATTGCGCCGGTGAGGATGCACGGTGAGGAAGTCTTTACCTTGGTTTCCGACGGTAGCCAGGTCGCTCTTGATTATGTGAACACCTTGGCATCGCCGAAAGAATTCTTCCTACCACAATTCGAAACCATGTTTAGCTTTACCACTGGCAGGGGTGACTTTGACATAGAAGTTCCGCCGGGGGAAGAGAAAAGTGGGGTAATCTTTGGCATACGCCCCTGCGATGTCAATGCACTACTTATTCTGGACAAAGTCTTCAGTGGTGACCAGAAGGATAATTATTACCTTGGTAGAAGAGACAGGAATGCCCTAGTTGCCCTTGGCTGTAACCAGCCATCAGCTCGGTGCTTTTGTGGTTCGGTTGGAGGTGGCCCCTCCCTATTGGAGGGCTTCGATGTCCTGCTCACTGAACTTGGAGCCTCATACCTAGTTGAGACAGCTTCAGCAAAGGGAAGGCAGCTTATTGACAAAGCACCAGACCTCTTCCGGAAGGCAAGTGGGGCAAGCAAGAGAGAGAAGAGGCGGCTGGTCGAACGGGCAAAAAGGCTTGCCACAAAACCTATTGACCCGTTGGAGATAGCCGGGAAAATGGAGGCTCTCTTTGACAATAGCAAATGGGTGGAACTGGGGAAGAGGTGCCTACAGTGTGGAGGTTGTACCTATCTCTGTCCTACCTGTTGGTGTTTTGACGTTGTAGATAGGGTCGAAAATGGCAATGGTGAGCGGCTAAGGTGTTGGGACTGCTGTCTTCTTTGTGGGTTTACTAGAATGGCCGGAAATCTAAACCCGAGGGAGAGCACTGAAGCCAGAATAAAACAGAGGTTTTACCACAAATGGGATTACTTTGTGCAGAGATTTGGCACCCTTCAGTGTGTTGGCTGCGGGCGATGCACTGAAACTGCATTGTGTCATATTGACTGGAAAAAAGTGTTCGACTGGGTAACTAGCGAGAAATAAAGATGAAAAATTGGTATGTGCCTTATCCAGCAATAATCAAGGCGATAAAAGAAGAGACCTACGATACCAAGACATTCAGTCTGGCTATCCAGAATGGGAAGCACCAGCCAGAGTTTCAGTACAGGTCAGGACAGTTTGTTGAAGTGTCTCTGCTTGGCTATGGAGAGTCACCTATTTCGGTTGCATCCGCCCCTAGCGAGACAGGATACCTTGAGTTATGTGTGAGAAGGGTAGGGAAGGTGACCGAGGCGCTACACCAGTTAAGCGAGAAGGATGTTGTAGGTATCAGAGGACCCTTCGGTAATGGGTTCCCTCTTAAGGAAATCAGAGGCAAAAATCTGGTTTTCGTTGCTGGAGGACTGGGCTTAGCCCCTTTGAGGTCGCTAATCAATACTGTCTTTGCCCATCGGGAAGACTTTGGAAGGTTGACTCTACTATATGGAGCACGAACTCCAAATGACCTCCTTTTTCGCGACGAGTTTGCCGTCTGGGGAAATGCGGATAATGCAGAGGTACTGGTAACCGTGGATGTTGGTTCGAGAGACTGGGGCGGAAATGTCGGAGTGGTCACTACCTTGTTTGCCAAAACAAAGATTTCAGCACAGAATGCTGTCGCCCTAGTATGTGGACCGCCCATCATGTTCCGATTTGTCATACAAGAACTGCTCAAATTAGGATTCTCAGAAGAAGCTATAATATTGACCCTTGAGCGGCATATGAAGTGTGGCATCGGTAAGTGCGGTCACTG
>CAZPUO010000247.1:0-3719 GCA_964589745.1 uncultured Methanotrichaceae archaeon | reverse complement strand
AGGGTCAATAATACTCCTATTTTTTTGATAGTCTCACCCCATACATTCCATATTATTACATTCTGTTTTCATTAATACTACTTATATTTTTTGGTTAGACATATCAGACCAGTTATGGGATAAGGCGTATAGAAAAACTTCGGGTCAGGTATAGCATTTTACGATCTTTTCCCAGAAATTGCTTGAGGCGAGAATGAAAAAGGCGCCAATTAGTGTAAATCGGCGACGGCGAGACGCTCGTTTCTATAGAAAAGTCGAGCGAAAAACAGTCACAATCTGATATCGGAAAGTTATTTAACATTAATATTATATCATATATCTGCACTAAAATAAATTTTCTATTGTTTCAAAAAAATGAAGTATTTCAGATCAAAAGGCTGCTTCTATAAAAGATCCAGTGCTACCTGCCAACCAGTCGCTTTCCGGCTGATGGGCTGCCCTGGCGATCGCAGCTGTGCTTACATGAAGACATTTCCATAATTGCAGCACTTCTGTTTGCAAAGCTTCTGTTCTAGGCGAAGATCAGCTTTCTTACCTTCATGCTAGCGAGATCGATGATGGGGACCACAGCCGGCTGGGGTTGTATGTTCATCTTCTTCTGGAAATCGGTCTGAGATTGCCAAGTGCCGCTGTTTACGACTGCAACACCTTTGTATCTGGCTATCCCCACAGTATGGACGTGACCACAGTGCAAGATAGCTGGCGGTCGAGAGATGACGTAATGATCCTCATGCTCGGGAGCTATGGACACGCGACTGCCGTAAATAGGTGATAGATGCCGTCGCTTTAACATCTCCATCATGGCCTTTTCCGGTGCGGCATAGGAAATACCGGGTAGCCTCAAGACCAAATCATCTATGCTCCTGCCGTGGTAAATCAAGATGGATATGCCTCCCAGGCTAACCCAAGCCGGATTCCCTACGAATAGCTTGTCTCCCTGGAAATACTTCTGCACGCTCTCTGGCAGAGCAGGCTGAGGCTCTGCCTGGCGTACGATATCATGGTTGCCAGGAGCAATGATAACGGTGATACCTTTGCGGATGACGTTGAGGCACGAAGCAGCGGCTTCATATTGGGCATAGATATCTTTTATTGCCAGGTCGCCCTCCTGACCGGGATAGATGCCGATGCCATCCACGATATCTCCGGCGATCACTATATAATTCACCTGGGACGCAAGGCCAGAGGGATCATCGGCCTCGCCATTGAGCCAGAGGACGAATCTCTGCCAGGCATCATCCATGAAGTACTTGCTCCCCACATGAAGATCGGAGAGAAGAAGAGCGCAGCCGCTTCCCTTCTCCAGAGGCTGGGTCGAGTTCGGCATATCCGGCCAGAGCAGAGACCGAACGAATATCCTTCCATTGCCATCGGAGATGCCCGTGATGCCTATTACCTCATCGGGCAACACGAAGCCCGACTGCTCATAGATCTCCGCGTCCTTTTGAATTACTGCCAGTATCAGACCCGTGGGGTCCTCCAGCTCAATCACACGATTGCCTTTGGCCGTGGTTCGAACATCCATGACCATGCCGATGAGGGAGACCTCTCTGCCAGATGAGCTCTTCCCCAAGGATTCAATGGGCCTGGAGTTCAGCCTGCGAGAGAGAATCTCTCTGATCTTGGCGTATCTGTCGCGAAAGTACCGCACAAAATCCCCATAATCTCCAACGCAGGTGGACCGGCCGGTTATGTCGCAGTTCAATTCGGCTGCCCGTGTGGAGGATGATGGCAAAGGCGAAGAAGGGGAAAGGGAGGGAATGGAAGCAATATCCTGCTTCACCACCGAAGAGATCCCATCAGGAAAATGATTCCATCCGGATCTGCCCGGTTCAATGAGACACGATACCTGAGACATCAGGATCACAGCCGCAGATCGATCCACGCTGTCGATGATGCGCCGGATCAGGTCATCCCTAGCACCAGGATAGCTGCAGATGATCTCTAGGGCCTCCGGCTCCAGCTGATAGCCCTGATCTGCGAACCTCTGCACGATCTCTCGACCGACACCAAAGCTCTCGCGGATGCCAATACGCGACATCTCCATCATCGAAAGGAGTATAAGAGCGTACCAACTGATAAAGATGGCTGATGAAGATCGGAGAATGGTTTGACAATTTACCCCTCCCTGGTTTTGTCAAGGACATAATATTCGTGGTTGTCGTGGTAGGAGCCATATCACTCCTCTCGCAGATTACTCTGGGCCTCTGGACGCCCATGGTAGCGGTGGAATCGGGAAGTATGGTACCGAACCTGAACATCGGAGACATAATAATAGTACAGGGAGCCTCCCGCACTGATGTGATCCCCTGGGATGCAGCGGAGAAGACCGGTTACAATGAATTCAATAAGCCAGGGGACGTCATCCTCTACAGGCCCTATGGCAAGGAGAGCTTAAACCTCCTGGATCAAGTGAAGATGCTTATTGGCATCTCACCTGGCCAGGATAAAGCCACGCCAATCATACACCGCGCTCTGCGCTACGTAGAACTGGGAGAGCCCATGTGGGAAGGCGGCCCATCTGCCCCGTTTTCCGGATACATCACCAAGGGCGATCACAACGATGTCATCGACCAGATGGCCGGCCAGATCTTCGGCACGGCCAACTTATCCTACATCGAGACGCATCGCGATGAGATCATGAACGTTGGGAGTGACGTTTTTCTGGATAGGAAGACCGGCCTGGTTATCTACAAGACAGATAATGGAACTTTTGTTGGTGAGGGAATAAGCTATCTCACACCCGTAAAGAAGGAATGGGTTATAGGGGTGGCCCGTGCCAAAATTCCGCTCATCGGCTATGTCAGGCTCATACCCAACATCATCTATGATGAGATTCACAAGATCCTCGGCTAGATTCTAAAAATTGGATCTTCTGGCCCACACCGCCCAATGGTCCTGGTGGAAGGGCAGAAGATCCACAACCCTCAGAAGATCAATACCCTTTAGATTTTTTATCTCCGAGCTGTAAACAGACTCTGGAGAAGCTGTGACATCGACGGAACGTGTCTTCATCATGAGAAGGAGATCGCCGCCAGGCTTTAGGTAGCGGGCGCAGTTCAAGGATGCTATCTCAGCTTGATTTCTCTGAGCCACATCCTGATAGACCAGGTCCACAGGTTCCACCAGACCGCAGTACTCTTCTGGCTGTGCGGCGTTTGCCAGGATCGGCACAATGTTTTCGCGCCGCTCGCAGAGCCTGAGCAGATCACGCATGGCGCGAGGCGAGAATTCTATAGCGTAAACCAGGCCACCCGATATGATATCACTGATATGGCTGGCCGTGGTGCCGGTGGCGGCTCCCAGGTAGAGAACCGAAATCTCGCGATTGAGGCGAAGGCCGCTGCCCATGCCTTTTAGCAATAAAGCCGCAAGCTTGGAGCGGAATGGATCCCATACCCTGTAGCCGTCCAAGACGCGCTCACCATAAACTGGCCCCAGATCGGCGGACTTGGTCGCCAGCCTCTTCTGCCCGTCCGCCTCGGAGAGGTAGACTCCTGGCAAAATCTCTCGAAAAGGCATGAATTCGATCTTTAGAGCTCTTTGCCCATGGATGTCGTGGTTAGCTTGACGTGCTTTACACCTTTCAGAGACATCATCTTCTCCGCGGCCTTTTTCACATCCTGGCCCTCTCCTCGGAGGACGATCACCTCAAGGCAGTTGTCATGATCCAGATGAACATGCAAACTGGACTGGATTATGCTTCCAAATTCATGCTG
>CAZPUO010000246.1:0-3734 GCA_964589745.1 uncultured Methanotrichaceae archaeon | reverse complement strand
CTATCAAATTAGGTGGTTATAGATGAAGGTATCCGAGGTCATGACGAAGAACATAGTCACTATTTGGCATGACTGCCACAGCAGCCGCGGCCACTAAGAAGATGCGATCAGAAAATGTGGGCGAGGTGCTCGTCTTAGAAGGAGGTTTATTGAAAGGACTCGTTACTGATAGACAGCTAGCAACAAAAGTAGTAGCCGCTGGCAGAGATCCGTCGAAAGTCAAAGTTGACGAATTCATGACAAAAAATCCAACTTCGATCAGTCCTGCGAGAGAGATACACGAGGCGGGGAAGATTATTGGGGAGCACGGATACAGAAGAGTTCCCGTCCTCGAAGGCGGCAAGCCGGTGGGGGTAATATCTGTTGCAGATCTTGCTGACCACGCAGCGACATGCAATTTGTGTATGCAGAATATCTTCAAGGAGCTAAAGAAGGCAGAGAAATGAACATCAACAGGTTCAGGCTTTTAGAAGGAGTAACATGACGGAATTAACCGCCGAAACTATATTTGGAGTAAAAGCTGGCATCGTATGGGAAACTCTCAACGAGAATGGACCGAGCTCGGTCGCCGATATTGCAAAAACGACAGGCTTAAAGCGTGAAATGATTTATGGCGCATTGGGCTGGTTAGGCCGCGAGAATAAGATCTCTATAGAAAAAGGAGAGCGGGCAATAGTATATTCGCTGAAACAATAGTTGCCTAGAGTTTCAGTCGTCTTCGCATAAGATAATAGGCTCCCCCGAAGGTTAGCCCTGCTGCACCGGCGATCCAGGATTCGGTGGATACAAGATAAAGAAAAACAAGTAATGCGAGACACGATGCCAAGCCGAGAATTGGCACCTTCTTTCCACCAGCTCTTCTCAAGACTTTCAGTCTAAGGTCGGAAACATTTGCAAGAGAATAGTAGATGAGTTGGCCGAAAGTGCTGATTGCCACAACCTTTGTTAAATCTACGGATAGAACCAGCAGGATCATAATTATGCCTGAGATCCAGATGGCATAATGGGGTGTATCGTGCTTCGGGTGCAACCTGCTAAAAACGTCAGGCACAGCGTTTCTGAGCGCCATGGCATAGATTTCGCGTGATACACCCAGAATGGACGTCAGCAATACACTGGAAGTAGCCATCAAGCCGCCAATCGTGACTAAGAAAACGGCTACTGAGCTTCCTGTTGCACTTATGGCCTTTGATAAGGGATAGCTCGAACTTGAGAGTCCTACTGCGCCGACAAGCCCAATTGCTACCACTCCTATGAGTAGATAGAAGATCGTGGATATCAGTAATGATAAGAGCATTGCTCTGGGAACGTTCTGCCTTGCCTCCTTAACCTCCTCAGCGACAACGGCTACTCTGGCAAATCCTCCGTAGGCGAAAAAAATGTAGCATGCGCCGTAGACTATGCCTGTGTATGATGGAACAAACGGACTAAAATTGGTGGGTTTAACATAGTTAAATCCGAAGATAACGAAGAATAGAAGGATAAGTAGCTTTGAGCCTACAAGTATATTGTTTATGCGAGCAGATTGCTTAATCCCGATATGGTTGAGCGCGGTAAATGCGATGCAAATCAAGGCTGCGATATACTTAGGCTGCAGAAACGGTAACAGGGAACCAAAATAGAAAGCAAAGCCGAGCGCAACAGCTGCACCTCCAAAAATATTTCCTAGTATGTACATCCAACCCGCCGCGAAGCCGGCAAACGGTGATATCAAGCGATATGAAAACTCGTAAACGCTGCCTTCTCTCGGAAGCCATGCACTCAAATCTGCGAAACTCAGGGCGGTAAACAGTGAGACGATGGCCGCAATTATCATGGAGATCACGAGTGCCGGACCGGCCATTCCTGCTACTATGCCCGTCACAACGAAGATTCCAGCCCCTATGATAGCACCGACGCTTATTGCGGTGGCGTCAAGCAGTCCAAGTGTCGGCTCCAGCTTGAGTCGTCTATCCATGGTTCGGCCTTGAAAGGATTTTTGTCTTAAGGAGGTTAGGCAATCTTTATCCAAATCACTTTCTCTAAATAAGATGAGGGACTCTGGAAGGGCGGGGTTATAGTCTATCAAAGATTTTTGGATTTTGTTCGTTCTAATCAGAAATTAATCTGCAGATAATTGATCAACATTTCAGAGCACCAATTTGTTGAAAAGCTATTTCGTACTTTGTGTCAATAGATTCTCATTACGTGTCATAAAGAGCTTATCTCATAGCGCCCAGTCAAACCCACATGAACACATTGCTCATGCAAGAAAGATGAAAAACTGATATAATCGCTAAGCCATTAAATTGCTTGATATGGGCGGTGAAGGCAGTCCGACGTTTAGGGGCGTAGACCTCGTTAGTCAAACTAGCCAAATCCTGCGGATGCAAGAATGCGTCTGTTGAACGCGAATGCGAATGAGCACCCTTTGAGGATTAAGTTATCCGCCCATATCAGGACGGGAATAATCATGGAACCGCAGAGGAATAAAGTTTGTGGCATTGACGTGCACAAACGGTTTCTGATAGCAACAATCCTTTCCCGAGACGGGAAGAAGGATACTCAGCGCTTTAGAATTATCCTGGAAGATCTCTTGAAGTTTAGAGATTGGGTTATCGAAAATGGATGTGAACAGGCAGCCATAGAATCAACTGGAATCTATTGGCATCCTGTACACTCTGTTCTAGAGGGAAAGATTGACCTGATCGTGGCAAATGCCTACAAAATTAAGCACACGCCAGGAAGAAAGACTGACGTCAGCGATTCCGAATGGATTGCTGAACTTTGTCTCAATGGCATGATTGAGCCTTCCAGGATCTTTCCTAAAGACGATCGAGAGCTTAGGAGGTTGACAAGAGCGAGAGAGGGCTATGTTAAGCAGATGACCCAGGAAAAAAACAAGATCCACCAATCTCTCGATTCTGCATGCATCAAATTGGCCTCAGTCATCTCTGATATATTCGGAAAGTCCGGGATGTATCTCTTGAATTGCGTTCTAGATGGAAGAGATATTGATGATATAATTGAAGGCATTCCATCTGGACGACTTAAGAAAAAAGCGGATCAAATTAAAGAGTCTATCAAAAGTCGTCTAGAGATCTCCCAGGTCATTTTGATTCGGGGATCTCTGAGCTTGATGAGATCCATCCAGGAGAGGATAGATGAGCTGGATGGAGAGATTAGCGCCAGAATTCAGTATCGAAAGAATGATTTAGCCATCGCTATGTCCATGCCTGGGACAGGTTTTGTTTCTGCCACCGCTATTCTGGCGGAAATTGGCAACTACACCGATTTCAAAAAGCCAGAGCAGCTTGCCGCATGGTGTGGCCTTGTTCCTTCTTTATATCAGTCAGCAGAAAAGACTATCCTGGGAGGGATAACCAAACAAGGTTCCAAGCATATCCGGAGAATGTTGATTCAGGTCGCCTATGCCATATCGCGAACCAAGGATTCCAAGCTGAAGAAATTCTTCTTGAGGATTCAGGCTAAGAAGGGATCTAAAGTGGCAGCGGTTGCTCTGGCAAGAAAGGTCCTATGCATTCTTCACCATCTTCTCATGAATCAAGAAATGTATCTGGAAGATAGAGACAAAAAGAATAGTATACGGCAGAAGCCCTTAGTATCGCCGTCACCCATTGAGATGCCGATCCAAGAGATGATTGACTGCATCGTCCGGGCGGGTTATGTTGTTATGAAAATTAATAGCAGAGGTGGGTCAGGTTAAATCGTTTTTTTGGGGGATTTTCATGCGA
>CAZPUO010000245.1:0-3783 GCA_964589745.1 uncultured Methanotrichaceae archaeon | reverse complement strand
TCGACTTTTGGGCGGTGGACTTCAACTGGCAGGAGGATAGGCCCTTCGAGCACCACTGGCAGGACTACCGCACCCGCAAGGATCGCAGCCTGAAGACGACCAGCGACGCCCTCTTCGACGGCTACTCCCAAAAGGGCATCTACCGGGCCTGCGTGAAAGTGGTTGACATCTTCGGCTGCGACACCAGCATTGTGGTGGAGGTACGCTATGACTGAATCTTCAGAAAAATCCAAAGCTGTTGCAACAAGTCCTGTCATCAATCCGGCTGCCCTTGAGCCCCTCTTCTCGCCTCATGAGGAGCCTTTCCGCTACCGTGCTCCTGCTGAGAAAAAAGGCGATCCGGCCAAGATCGAGCTGGGCCGCCGGCCTTCCAACATCCCCATTGCCCAGAATTTGCGCCGCTTTGTCAAGTACTGGCGCAGCAACGACTATCCTGGAGCCTCAGACACCAGCCGTGAGCTTCTTCACTACTGGTTTGATGAGGAGCATATCCTGCAAAATAATGGAGGCGAACAATTCTCCTTCCGCTACTACTACTGCCAGAGAGAAGCAGTCGAGACCTTCATCTATCTCTACGAGATCCGGGGCATCACAACCCTCTCCAACCTGACCGCCGAATTCTTCCAGGACGATGCCTACGACTCTGCTCTGGGCGTCAATCCCAAGGACGACCTCTGGCCCAAGTATGCCTTCAAGATGGCCACAGGCTCGGGCAAGACCAAGGTCATGAGCCTGGCCATTGTCTGGAGCTATTTCCACTCCCTTTTTGAAGAGGGCTCGACTCTTGCCAGGGACTTTCTCATCATTGCCCCCAACATCACCGTCTTCGAGCGGCTCAAGGAGGACTTCGGCGATGGCAAGATCTTCGAGACGGATCCACTAATTCCCCAAGCCTGGCGGGGCGACTGGAACATGTCTGTATCCTTGCAGGACGAAGCGGGTGGAGCGGCCACGGGCGGCAAAATCTACCTCACCAACATCCACCGCCTTTACGATCTTTCCAAACGAAAGGGCACGAAAGAGGCCGAGACGCATGACTGGCTGGGCCCAGCCGTCTCCCGTGCCAGGGCTCTGGACACGGGCGAGGCCCTGCGAGAGAGGGTCACCTCTCACCGGAGAATCATGGTTCTCAATGACGAGGCCCACCACCTCTGGGACAAAGACAGCGCCTGGAATGAGGCCCTGGACTATGTCCATGAAATGGTTAGGGAGCGCAGCGGCGGTGTAGGCGGCATCACTGCCCAGCTCGACTTCTCGGCCACTCCCAAAGACAACCACGGCCACATCTTCCAGCATGTCATCTGCGACACGCCTCTGGGCGAGGCAGTGGATGCCGGGATAGTCAAGATCCCGGTCATAGGCAGAGGCGATGGCCTGGTGGAGCACCCCAGCGGCGATGCTGCCAGCCGCTTCCAGCAGCACCTCATGATCGGCTACAAACGCTGGAGTCTCTCCCAAGCAGAATGGGAGAGGAGCGGCAAGAAAGCGCTGCTCTTCATCATGACCGAGGACACACAGGCCGCCGACCAGATAGCCAAGGAATTGAACACCAGCCCACTCTATCCAGAGCTTAACAACCGGACCATCAACCTGCACACCCGCCTCAAAGGAAAGATCAAGTGGATCGGCCCCAAGAAGGACGGCATCCCGGTCTTTGAGCCCAGCGAGAAGGAGATCAGCGACGAGGACCTGCGGGAACTGAGGAAACTTTCCAGGGAGCTGGATCAGGGCACCAGCCCCTACCGCTGCATCGTCTCCGTGCTCATGCTCCGGGAAGGCTGGGATGTGAAAAATGTTACAACAATCGTTCCCCTGCGGCCCTTTACCGCCAAAGCCAACATTCTTCCCGAGCAAACATTAGGCCGGGGCCTGCGCCGCATGACCTTTCCCGGCGGCCCCTCCGAGATCCTCACAGTAATCGAGCATCCTGTCTTCATATCGCTTTATGAGCAGCAACTCGGGGAAGAGGGCGTCTATCCCACTGTGGCCAAAGTGGACGAGATCCCCAAGATAACGGTCAGCATCTTTCCTGATGGCGAGCACAAAGACCTCAACAAGCTGGATCTGCTCCTCCCCACCGTCTCTCCCGCCTACACCCGCATACCAAAACTGGATGGGCTGACCGTTGAGGACGTGAAAAGGCAGTTTTCCAGCCTTAAACCACTGGCGCTAAAAGAGCAATCCAAGGATGAGATCCACTACGAGGGACGCCACCTTCTCACCAATGAGATCGTGGAGGAGATGACCATCAAGCTGCCCCTCCTGGAGAGCGGCATCGGAGCCATCTCCTTCTTCCGGGACGAGCTGGAGCATATCACAGCGCTGCACGGCATGCACTCTTCTCTGGCCCCTCTGCTGGAGATCTTCATCACCGAGATGCTCTTTGGGCAGAAGCTATCCCTCTTTGACCAGCAGCTCATCAATCGGCTGGGCGACAGAGACGTGCGAGAGCACATCCGGGCCGTCTTCGTGCCTCTCATTCTCAGCAAGAGCACCATCAAACTGGAGCAAAGAGCCCTCGGCCAGAGCAAGTCCATTGTCACCTGGAAGCCCTACCAGGCCAACCACTCCGAGCGCCACCCGGCCATCGAGGCCGCCAAGACCGCCTTCAACCTGGTGGCCTGCACCAATGCCTTCGAGAAGGAGATGGCTCAGTTCCTGGACCGCGCCCCGGATGTCGTCGCTTTCGACAAGAATGCTGGCCCCGAGGCCATTCGCATCGACTACCAGACCCATGCAGGTCGGCTGGCCCACTACACCCCGGATTTCTTGATGCTGCTGGACAGCGGAAAATACGTCATGTTGGAGACCAAAGGCCGCGTAGACATCGATGTGCCTCTCAAGATCCGGGCGGCAGATGCCTGGTGCCGTGCCGCCTCGCACAGCGGCCTGGAGTGGAGATATCTTTACGTTCCCCAGGAGGTCTTTGCCAAGATCGATGACACCCGTCTGGAGACGCTCGAATCCCTCTGCGAGCCCACCAAGCAGAGCCTGATTCAAGAGAAGATCGAGGCCCCCCTGAGCCTGGAAAAGGGCAATTTGGAAAAGCTCACCACGGACGAGTTTATCTCAGAAAAAGAACTCAATCTGCTGCCACCCAAATACAAGAAAGGCATACAGGAAGCCATCGTTCTCTTCAAGTTCCTGGAAAAGAAGAGCGATGTCTCCTATGCAGCCGTCTTCACTCCTCTCCTTGGCTCCATTGATGAAGCTGCCAAATCCTTCATCATCTTCACCTTGAAAGCCACCATTCCAGAAGATATCAAGAAACGAGAGCGCTTCTTCGAGCCAGATCTCACCGTCCTTCATCCCCGTGATCAGAGCTTTTACAAGAGGCAGGAGAACAACTTGAAGAGAACTCTTATCGAGAATGACGGAGTCATGCCCATGGGGCTCTTGAAGTGGTGCCTGGATTATGCCAAAAATCCCAAAACTCCTCCTGGTGGGATCTTCTCTGCGGTAAAGGCTGCATTTGTCGATGCAGCAAAAACTGATCTGCTGGATACGGTTGACAGGATCTATTCCTTCCGTAACGAGTATATCGCCCATCAGGAGAAAGAGCTTGACGACATGAACATAGCAAAACAGGCGATGAATGAGTGGATAAAGGGACTCATGATGATATCGAGGACTTGAGAGGAGCTGACTGAAGAGGAGATCAAAATAGTTGATGAGGTCTGAAGCAAATCACAATGAACTTAGAACTCCATGTTTTTAAACTCTTCAACCTCTTCAGGCGTCAAGAACTCAAACCATTCGACTGGTTTTACTTTTAACACGGAC
>CAZPUO010000244.1:0-3789 GCA_964589745.1 uncultured Methanotrichaceae archaeon | reverse complement strand
ATTGCAATGACGGTGATTTCAAATAATGACTCGTGAAATATCAATATGAGTGGGCGGAAGATGTTCCATGACGAAGAAGGATCTGCTTATCTTTTTGGGAATTATGCTGATAGCGGTGCTCTTGATGCCTTCGGCAGGCGCGAATTGTCCTCCCGGAGGCTGCGGCAGCGGGAATGACTACTGGCAAGAATCGGCGCAGGACTTCATGAACTCGGATGTGCCCCTAGTGGGTGTAAGCCAGGATAAAAGCATGGAGACTGGCAGCTTCAAGGCGGAGGATTCCGTCGGCTGGGTCGTGAATGCAATAGGCAACAGAACGGTTCCCAATGTGGCCACGGACTATGTAGACTCAGAATCAAGAACAGGCCTCTTTCCAGCAGGGGTGCTTCTCGAGCCCATGGGTAGCTTTTCCAATCAAGACGTGGTGGACGTCTCCAACCAGCGATCAGAGGGAGCGGCCTACATCAAGGGCGCAATCAATCTTCCCTGGAATAGCTTCCTCTCTGACGACGGAACTCTCAGGCCAGCCTCAGAGACGGCTGCGATCTTGGGAGCTGCAGGAATCTCCCGTGAGGACTCGGTAATCGTTTACAGCGACACCTTTCGTTCCGGCGAGGCTGCTTTTGTCTTCTGGCTGCTGCGCTACCTGGGACAAAATGATGTGAAGGCTCTGGATGGGGGTTTGGAGGATTGGAATATGGCCAGCTTGCCGCTGGAGACGAAGAAGAACGTTCGCTCGCCTACCAACTATACTCCCTCGTTGAGGCCAAACCTGCTGGCCAATTATGATTATGTCAAGTCCGGCGAGCCCCAGTTAGTTGACGCCAGGACATTCCTGGATTTCGGCAAGAAGAGGATAAAAAATGCCTATTTCATCAGCCCCGACCAAGTTCTGGAAAACGGCAAGGTCAAGGTCGGAGCATCGCTGAACGACACCTTCGCCAAGTTAGACCGGACGCGGCCGGTGGTGGTCTATTCCAGCGATTATCTTGGCGCCTCCCTGGTCTGGTATGCTCTGCAGCTCATGGGCTTTGACTCCAGGCTTTACACTTGGCAGGACTGGCAAGCCCACGATGAGTCCAAGGTCTATGAGATAAAATAGTGCCAGCGGATAAGGGCCAGCAGGCAGACGAAAAGTATGCAAATTGGATTGATTGCAGCCTGCCTTTGCCGATCAATTCATTTGCGCCAATCCTTTCCTCATATACTTTTTTCCATCTTCTCCCTGACCCGCTGCAAAAGCCGCTCTAAAGCCCCTTTGGTGGATAGGCGATTGTCACAGGGAGAAAAATCCTTGGGACTGCACCCGCCGAGCAGTTCCATCATCCTATCGGCCATCTCAACGGCTCCCATCCCCTCCAGCCTATCCAGGAAAAGGGAGGCATGAGAATTAAACTCCCGGCATTTCGATGGTTCCGCGACACCCTGCTCGTGCAGCTCGCACAGTTTATTCAATTCCTTGAGTATCTCTGCCCAGCTTTGTTTGTCCATGCTCTTTCATTCAATTTTGTCTCCTCTCACATATTAAAGCAGTGCTCCCGCCCAAGACTGACGACCATCGATGTGATAGGGCCAGCAAGAATTCAATGACATTTGCCCCAATTCCGCTTTTCTCCTTTCTGTCGCCAACTCAAAGGATCCGGGCGTTTGTAGATCGATGCATTGAATGATATCGATTTATCGATGAAAAATTATGTGTTATTCACAATATTGAAAATTTGATTATTACTAAATATGAGAAGTTGGCCGGAGAACTGATGAAGAACAGACCCAAGTATTCTGACGACAAATAATGCATCTGGAAGTCAGGAACTTTGTGGCCTTGGCTGCGGGAATATTTGTGATCTCGATCGCAGCCGCCACAATGATGGGTTTCTGACGAATGCAGGTGGCTTCCTGCAGGAGCATTTTTTTGTACCAAAGATTTCGCAACCCAAAAACAGGGATAAAGATGTGACTCGTCTCTGCGATTGCCACCACTTCATATAGATGGTTTAAGGCCTTCGTTCTTCAGTCGAACCTTTGGGCAGTCTATCTCGTTTGCTTTTGAGCCACTTTAAGCTTCTCTTCATCGATTAACAGAACCTGGGATTCTCCACGAATTCACCATTTGATAAGACGGCAAAGTTCGTGATGCCATATCTATCCCACCATCTTTTTCGGTGGAATCCAGCAGGTTCATAAAGATGCGCACGTATTCTTGCCAGAGGTTCCGGCCTTGAAAAACGGCATCAACCCGGCTTTCGAGCTCTCCGTAGTCTCCCGACATATAACTTACAGAAAGTGGCGCACCTTCCTCTCAGTGGGGGCTGTCGCCTTAGCTGTGGCCATATCCATTGTCTTCATCTCCATCCAGAACGGCTTTTCGAATTTTCTTTTCGATATCGTTTTTCGGTTTCTGCCTCACATAACTGTCAGCCCTTCGGAGGGGGACAATTACATACACCTCTACCGGGGCATCATCGACGCCGCCTGGGCGCTTCCTGGTGTTGTGGGCGTCTCTCCATCCCTGGCGGCCACGGCCACATTAGCCTACAAAGATCAGTCAGACAATGTGGCTATGATGGGCATTGATCCGACAGAGGCCGATAAGATCTCCGAAATCACCAAGAGCATGCTACAGGGCGACATCGGTTCCGTCCTGGGAGGCAGGAGAATAGTCATGGGCCAGGCCCTGGCCAAGAAGCTGAAGGTGGAGATGGGCGACACCGTCCAGGCCAGATTCCCTGATGCTGTTCCTGTCAACCTCGTAGTTTCGGGAACTTTCAGCTTCGGCTACAAGCCAGTCGATGAATCCGTTACCTACGTCTCTTTGAAAACGGCCCGTGACTTTCTGAATGAGGGGGATGTGGTTACGAACATCGATATAAAGCTGGAGTATCCGTTCCAGGCGCAGGCTGCGGCCGAGCGGCTCAGATCCTATGGCTACAACGCCAAAGACTGGCAGCAGCTCTACCCGGATATCGTAAGAACTCTGGCCTTCGAGAAGACTCAGAACGCCATAACCATGCTCTTGCTTATGATCATAGCTACCTTCGGCATAGCCAGCATCATGAACATGCTGGTCCAGGAAAAGACGCGGGAGATTGGTATGCTTATGGCCATGGGTGCTACGCCTGCAAACATCCGCAGACTATTCTTGCTAGAAAGCGGCATCCTGGGCCTCTTGGGCGCAATCGCTGGCTGCGCCCTGGGTCTGGTGGTTTCGTTACAGCTTCGCGGTGTTCAGATACAGTCGGGCATGGGAGAGACCATGAACCTGCCCATTGCCATCAACCCTCTGGACTTCGTAGTCTTTACCCTCATCGCCGTCCTCCTTAGCATAGCTGCCGGTTATTATCCGGCTCGCAAAGCATCTCGTCTTGATCCTGTCGTGGCCATGAGGGGTTGAGGGCGCTTGTTCGAGCTCGATGTAGCCAGAAAGCACATAATCTCCGATCCCAAGATGGTTCTATTCACTGTGCTGGCCGTGGCCTTGGCCATAGGAGTAATAGTAGTGATGATGGGAATCAATGAAGGGTACAAAACCGACCTGGTCAACAGCCTGGTGGAGAACAACCCCCACCTGACCATAAGCCCCAAGGAGAACGAGGACTACATCACCCTCTATCGAACGCTCTCCGCAGCGGTCAGGAGCTATCCACAGGTGGTGGCTATATCGCCTCGCCTACTGGGCAAGGCGGGCGCCAAGCACAAAGACAAGGTGCGCGGGGTGAGCTTCATCGGAGCCGATCCCCTGAAGGAAGATCCTCTCATGAAGGTTCAGAAGGATATGTTCTGGGGCAACTA
>CAZPUO010000243.1:0-3808 GCA_964589745.1 uncultured Methanotrichaceae archaeon | reverse complement strand
TCAAAAAGAGCAGCTTGGTAAAAAAGTTGCTTGTGAAGGAGACTATCGTCCTTCCCGGTTACGAGAAACTCGTTGCCATCGCTTATCTTACCGATGGCTCTATTCTTCACATCAGAGAAAGATATTCTGGCAGAGAACTCATCAAATACGCATATCACCTAATGAGAGGTGAAGAGATCGTGCGCTGGGATAACGTTCCGCATCACAGAGAGATCAGCACATATCCTTATCATAGACATGAGAAGGATAAAATCCTTGAGGCCTCTGAAATGGACATCGGGAGGGTATTAAGGGCAATCGAGCAAGCTCAAAGCTTCTAATGATGGTTCAATGAAGATCGCCTATATTTACGACGCAGTCTACCCTTGGGTTAAGGGGGGTGCGGAGAAGAGGATCTATGAACTCTCGCGAAGGCTGGCAGTGCGCGGCCATGAGGTCCACTGCTACGGTATGAAATGGTGGCCGGGCGAAAGCGAGATTCTCCACAGTGGCGTACACCTGCACGGCATCTGCAAGCCCATGCCGCTCTACGCGGGAGGAAAGAGGTCGATGAAGCAGGCAGCCTACTTCGCCGCCAGGGCTCTCGCCATCGACGCAGACTGCGATGTGATCGACTGCCAGAACTTCCCATACCTTTCCTGCTTCTCCGCAAGGCTCCTTTGCAGCTTGAAAGGAGGCGAGCTCTTCATCACCTGGCATGAGGTCTGGGGCGATTATTGGTACGAGTATTTAGGGAGAAAAGGCATCTTCGGCCGGTTCATTGAGAAGACTGCCGCCCAGCTGGCAGAGAATAACATCGCCGTCTCAGAAAGGACCCAAAAGGATCTGGAGAGACTGGGGGTTAGAGACGTCCAGGTTGTGCCCAACGGCATCGATTGGAAGGAGATAGAGAATATAAAAGCCTCGGGGGAAGAGTCAGACCTGGTTTATGTGGGAAGGCTGGTCGGACATAAGAACGTGGATCTATTGATAAGGGCTGTGGGAATTGTCAGACGAGAGGTTCCTGATGTTCGGGTAATAATAATAGGAGATGGCCCGGAGATGGAGGGGCTGAAGGCTCTTGTCAGCGAGCTTAGCCTGAGAAAAAACGTGGAGTTCACCGGCTTTCTTGAGAACTACAATGACGCTCTTGCAATTATGAAATCCTCCAAAATATTCGTGTCACCCTCCACCAGAGAGGGCTTTGGCATGGCTGCTCTGGAGGCGAACGCCTGCGGGCTGCCTGTATTGACCGTGAACCACAGAATGAATGCGATCTGTGACCTGGTCACTGCAGAAACAGGGATAGCGTGCGAGCCTTCAGAGGTGGCTCTGGCTGAGGGTTTAATTCACACGCTCAAAGAAAGTGACGGAATGCGAAGGGAGTGCAGGGAAAAGTCCAAAAGGTACGACTGGGAGGAGGTATGCAACCAGGCGGAGAGGGTCTATGATGGGTCATGAAGGCAAGGGGCAAGGCTGCGATTCCATAGCAGAAAGAATATATTACTTCTTTTGCATATACCAATTGATCTTGCTATTGTACAGGTAAAGAGATACCACAAGTGGAGAAACAATCTGACCATGAAGAACATCCAGAAAACGAAGGACTGGATAGAGATGGCCTTGGATGATATGGAGAATGCCGTGGCAGACCTTAACGCGGGGAGATATCCAAGCTGCGTTTTTCATGCTCAGCAATGCACAGAGAAGCTTCTGAAATCGATTCTTTATTTCTTCGGGATAGTTCATGGAAAGACGCATTTTCCTTCAGACATACTTGCGGGAGAAATTCTAAGCAACCCTGAAACCACTCGCGATCTGAGCCTTTCAAAGGAGCAGATAGGATTTCTGCTGGCCATGGCAGACAACGCAGCTTCTATCGAGAAACAGCGGAGCATGCCGAGATACGGCTGGGAGACAAAAGATAGAATCATCAAGCCATCGGAGATCTATGATGAGGAGAAGGCGAGAGAGATATTGGGCTGGTCGCAGACGGTAATGGCTGCAGTACAAGGTTTCTTTTCGACTCTGGATAAGGAAGAGCTTAATGATGTACTGGAGAGGATCAGGAGATGTTTGAAGAGTTGATCGATGACTACATGGCCAAGCTGAAAGAGTATAACGTCAAAAGCGTGATTCTCTTCGGTTCTATGGCCAGAGGCGAAGCTGGAAAGGATAGTGATATAGACCTTATCGTTGTGGCCTCGGGCCTGCCGGAGCTGAAGAAAAGGCACACGCTCCCGCCCTTCCGCAAGCCTTCTCGCATCCAAGACATCTGGATGACTCCAGAGGAGCTGGAAGAGATGGTAGTGGCGAAGACAGGGTTTGTGGTGGACGCACTGCTGGAGGGAAGAGTTCTACAGGATGACGGGACGGTGGCGAGAGCCCGAGAGAAGCTCATTTTGTCGCTCAAGAGGCTTAAGGCCCGGAAGCTAAAAGCAGGATGGCTGATACCCAGGGATGATCTGAGAAAGGTAATAAGCTTCGATTGAACGATTCCATTACTCGAAGCCTTTGGGCTTATATTGATGCCCAGGTAGCAACCCAAAATAGGAGACGGCCTAGAATCCCATTACAAGAAATGCGCTCTGATTGAGCCGCTTTCAAAGTCAGGTTCCACGCATCATTTTAAAGATATTTTGAGTTTGAAGAAAACAGTTGCGAATTCTATAAATAACAGGATCTTGTTACTAACACGAGGTCATTATGGGCTGCAATCACGAGAACTGCGGCGATGCAGAGAAGGTATGGCTTCCATATGAATATAGAGGTCGTGAATGCGGATTGAAGCCCCATCCCTATTGCATCAAGTGTGGTGAAGTGGAAAATCTTTCATCAGAAAAGCCACGAAACATCGGCTATTATATAAATGCAGTAGCAGCCCTTAGCAGAGAAGTTAAGATTGCACAGGTTCAGATGCGACTACTTTTCAAGGAAATGGAGCGGGCAGGTCTTGATGACGCCTACGGGATGGACAGAAAGCAGCAAGAGCAGCTATTCATCGAGATCCTTAAAAAAGCCCTCAACGTATCAGAAAATTCTATAAGAGATGTGCTATAATATTATGAGGGCTGCAATTGATAAATTCAGAAGCTTGTGAATTTTGGGGAAGCAGGTAGTATGAGCACATTAGTTACAGGCGGCGCGGGATTCATAGGCTCTAACCTGGTGGAGGAGCTCTTGGCAGCGGGCGAAGAAGTGGTGGTATTAGACAATATGCACACGGGAAGCCCCACCAATCTGGAGGGATTGAAAGGCAGCTTGAAGTTGATCAAGGCGAGCTGCAATGAGCTTCCCGGAATGGACCTTCGCCCTGAGAAAATCTACCATCTGGGCATTCCGTCCTCCTCGCCCATGTACAAAAAAAATCCCTACCTGGTGGGAGAAGCAATCAACGGATTTACGGCAGTCTTCGAGCTGGCCAAAAAGTCCGGCGCCAGGGTGGTTTATGCCTCTTCTTCTTCGCTGTACAACGGTCTTCTGCCCCCTCATCGCGAGGATATGACCATTCAGGTAACCGATTACTATACTGAGGCGCGGCTGGCCATGGAGAGGATGGCAGAACTTTACAAGCAGCTCTTTGATGTGAACTCGGCTGGCCTGAGATTCTTTTCTGTGTATGGGCCAAAGGAGGAGACCAAGAAGCAGTATGCAAACATGGTCACCCAGTTTCTTTGGGAGATGCAGGATGGAAAGACGCCTCTCATATTCGGAGACGGATCGCAAACCAGGGATTTCACTTACGTCAAAGATGTGGTGCGAGCCCTGCAACTGGCCATGAAGTCGGATTATCACGGCATCCTGAATGTGGGAACAGGGAAGGCGTACA
>CAZPUO010000242.1:0-3827 GCA_964589745.1 uncultured Methanotrichaceae archaeon | reverse complement strand
CCACACAGGATGAGATTGATTAGCTGAGAGTGTCTCTTAACCAGGATCGCTTGATCCCTTAAACGCGAGATCCACTGCGAGATCGATTTTAGACCTAGGGATTAGGTTTTTATCCCTCGGGGCAATCTGGAATGCAGAGGATCGATATGAACAATCCGGTTTTATATCTCCTGGGCCTGCTGGTCATAACTGCGGCCGCATCTATGATGGCGGCAACTGCCCAGGATAACAGCAGTGCCGTATGGAATAATACCACTCAAGAGGCTCCAGGGGGGAATAATGAGAGTCTGAATCTTCCAATTACGAATATTACGATTATGGATGATACGATCTTGAATGCAACCAATTCGACAAGTGGGAATTCTACGAACAACGCCACCTTCATGATCGGAGGTAATATGAAGTTCAAGCAGAGCAACAGCAGCAGAATACATATTGTTGACGGGAATTCGGAGACACAGGCCCCCGGAAGAGTCTCTTTCATGATTAACGGCTATGTTCACCCGATGCAGAATACGATTTACGCAGGCCAATATTTGCTCAATGCTGCAGGCCTCAGCCGGGCAGTCGAGGGAACGCCTCACGGGTATGTGACGTACCATAATTGATTCTTCCAGCAAACGGGGAGCGCTGGTCTCCTGGGCGGGCTGCCATCAGCTTCATTCAAATACACACTAGATCATCAATAGCTAAATTGCATGCCCACTAGAACCAATAGCATAACAAAAGAGGCATACCAGAGACGGAAGAGCCTCAAAAACTCCGAGAAAGAGAGCTTTTCGGAAGTGATCCTCAGGCATTGCCCTTCGAAAGATGATTTCGATGGCAACAAGTGTCGTCCAAGTAATTGTGCCGGAACCGTCTAACAAGTGGATGGATTTTTATACGAATATGTGCAAAATTAATTGAGTTGCAGATCCCATGGACCCTCCGAGCCTTAGAGCTGTCGTCAGCAATACAGGGCCGCTGATTTCGGCTCTGCAGTCCGGTTGCATGCCTATTCTGCACCAGTTATACGATCAGATCCACATTCCTGCAGATGAACTTGAGGAATATGAGAAGCATTGCGCAGCTGAAGAGGTCCAGGTGCTCATGGAGACGAGTTTCCTGGTGGTTCACCGGGACTTCACTACATCTGAGAAAGAGGTCGCAAAGGCCATTGCGGAAGAGATTGCGGGCTATCATGCTACCAGGGATAAAGATCCCACTCACCATCTTCCTGAATCTGAGGCCATCGTGCTGATGCTCAGAAGCGATCTGGGGGCTGTGGAGCTTCTCATTGATGAAGCGGCAAGAGAGGCTGCACAGCAGCGAGATGTTCCGATCATTGGATTTCCAGGCATCTTGATACGCGCCTGCCAGCAGGGAATGATGGAGCCGGAGGATGTGAAAAGCACTCTGGAGGAGTGTTTGAGGCAAGGGGCTCATTACTCTCCCAGGCTTATTAATGAAGTGTATAGCAGGTTGAAGAGGCTCTAGAATGAGAAAGAAATACGCGCCGCACGAGCCCGAGGAAGATGTGCTATCGGCGGAAGATGCCTTTCGGGATGCAGAGCAGTCTGAAGCCCGCTGGCAGACCTTTAAAGCTAGATCAAAAGCTGCGTCGATTGCTGGTCGAGCTGCCTGAACCGCCATTCTCCAAGCTGGAGAAGCTGGCCAGGCAGAGGAAGAGGGTTAATAGATCAGGGTGCGACGATTAGCGCCGCGCTTTTTACTCTTGCCCGAAACAGTTGTTTTTCCTTGCCAGCGCCGAAATTTGCCACAAAACGCTTGAGGTGGCCGGGCGCGCCTGTGGTCCGCTGCGCGGTTCTGCCCGCTGGCATTCGCCCTGCGATCCGGCGGCAATGGCTGCGGGAAGCCGGTGTGTCGCCCAAGACCTTGGATGCGGGCGGATGAGACAAGACCGCTGCAATCAGGACAAGGGTCAGGCGAAATCCTTTTGACTATGGTACACTATGGTTAACGTATGAGTGCATCAAGCAAGGATAGTGCTGCTCCCGCATCAGTATCTATAGGTGCCAAGATTGGCGTCGCAGAGGCGAGGCAGATACGAGAGCTGATCGAAGCCGGATTATTTCTCAATGAATCGGACTTTGTCAGGGATGCAATCAGACACAGGCTGGCCGAGATCAAGGTGATCAAATGCCGGGATATCGATTACGAGACCGCCAGGAAGGAGGTCGCAGGCTATTTCAAGCGCATGGGAGAGGCGTATCCCGATGAGGCTGCCGAGGACCTGGAGCTGGACTTTGACCTGGTGATGAAGATCACCGAGGAGCTGCGAAGGAATGGCACATTGGAGGAAGCCTGATGGATTACTACGAGGCGGGAGATGCGATCCATGGGTCCAGAATCTATGTCGAAGCCAGGAAGATAGAAGGGCACAGGATGATAGTCAAAACAGGAAGGCACAAAGCCCAGAGCCTGACTCTGATCGATAATGCCAAGGCAGTCATCATAAAAAAGCTGAAGTACGCCAAATAATTCGCTGCTTTTGCCGCTCGAGTTTTAGGCAAAGGGATCATCATCTGCGGCTCATGATTCCAGAGGATCGCTCTGTGATCCCACGGCAAGGGCGACGAGGTGGAGTAGCGGCGGCAGCCGGGAATCTAAAGCTCTTTCTCCCATTTTTTCATGATCTCCTCAGCTTTCTGGTAGACAGAATCATAATGCTCCACACATAAAAATGTGATTATATCAGCTTTGACCACGTAAACGATTACATAAGGATCGACATGCGAGCCACGAGCGCGTCTAAGCTGGTGGCGCTTTGGAGTGCCGATTGAAGGATTATCGAGAATCTGGCGGATCTTTTTGAGAAGCCCTGCTTCAGGGCTTTGTTTTTTCTGATAAGCTTTAAAAACTGACCATCAAACTCTGGTGTAGAGTCGTAATTCATGCAGCTTATTCAAGGTTCTTCAGGTGGTCCAAGAACTCTTCTTTGGTTTTGAAAGACTTGACCAACCCAGCCTTATATTGACTGATGCTTCTGGCAAGGCCGACCTCGAACTCCTTCAGGGCGGCCTCGTTGGCATCCTGTGCAATGACCTTCTCCTCCACTGCAGCCATGATATCAACTGCCTTCTATTGAACTATAAAGATTGCGGAAAGGCTGTCTTCGACGGTCTTGTGGATGCTTTTGCCCTTCCTGAAGAAAAGGCAGGAGGGTGAAAAGGGAGATCGCAGTCGTGCAAATTGAAAGCGTGAGGCCGTCCTCATTCCTCTGGCAGTAACCTGCATTCCCGCTGGGCTCGATATAGCTTCTCTCCAAACCTTCGTCTGGCGCAGCAGCCGCGCTCCTCTATTTTCCCTGCGGCTTGTTAGTAGCTGCAGCGGCAGTCGGGCACGCCCGAGGGCCCGCGAGCGGCTCTGCGGCTGTCGTCATCGCCTGCGATCCAGTGAGCACGGGCGGCGGGGATGGCCTGCGGGCGGAGAGGCGATGGTCTAGCGCAGTTGGGATAGAGATCTGGCCTGCTCCAATGGAGCTGCAAAACCATTCTGATGAAGCAATTGGAGCAGGCTGGCGGCAACACGGATCACCATCCTCTAGAATCCTGGCATCCATAGCCTGTATCCTGCCAGAACAAGATATTTAGGAACAAGATATTTAAATACACGTACATACACAACAAATCTCATGGCCACGAGAACCATCAGCATAACCGAAGAGGCTTACCAGAGGCTGAAGAGCCTCAAGAGCTCTGAGAAGGAGAGCTTCTCGGATGTGATCCTCAGATTTTATCCCTCAAAAAGGAAGCTCTCGGATATTCTAGCGGAGATCGGCGTGGATATCGAGCTTGCCGACTCCATTGAAGCAGCCTCTCAAA
>CAZPUO010000241.1:0-3828 GCA_964589745.1 uncultured Methanotrichaceae archaeon | reverse complement strand
GAATTCATGCGCAAGGTGAAACACCTCCACGAAGTCCGGGATGAAACAAGCAGGGATGAGATTGTTCTGAAAGACGGCAGGTCGTTCGATTGCTACTCTGCTCCGATGCTTGGTGCGAGTGGAAGATATTACGGCAGAGTTTTGTATTTCCGAGATATCACAGATCGCAAGCAGGCCGAGGAAGTCCGAGAACTATTGGTGAGAGAGCTTGAATCCAAGAACACAGAGATGGATAGATTCATTTATACTGTATCCCATGACCTCCGGTCCCCGCTGGTAACCATCAATGGCTTCGTGGGATTTCTTGAGTCTGACCTGGCTAAGGGCAGCTCAGAGCGCGTGGAGACGGATCTCAAGATGATCAGCACTGCCATATCCAAGATGGACAGACTTCTTAAGGACACTCTGGAGCTTTCCCGCATAGGCAGGGTTGCCAATCCTCCCGAAGTGGTTCCCTTTCCAGAGATTGTCCAGGAGGCAATAGATCAGATAAGTGAGAAAATAAGGGCCAGGGATGTCCAGGTGACGATCGATCCCAATCTTCCATTGGTCAATGTGGACCGCATGAGGATTGTAGAAGTGCTGACGAACCTGATGGAGAACAGTATAAAATACATGGGAGGCCAGTTGCATCCAGAGATAGAGGTGGGGTGCAGACTGGATGGTGAAGAAAAGATATTTTTCGTAAAAGATAACGGGATTGGAATAGATCCCGGCCAGCATGACAAGATCTTCGGGCTCTTCTATAAGGTGGATAAGAAAAGCGAGGGATCAGGTGCCGGACTGGCTATAGTTAAGAGGATTATCAAGGTTCATGGCGGACGCATATGGATAGAGTCCGAGCTGGGAAAGGGCAGCACAGTCTGTTTCACTTTACCGGGCCCAAATAAGGAGGCATCGATGCCAGCTCCTCTGGAGCAGAGAAGCGGAGGCTGAACGTGGGATCTGGACCGGGAGGCACTGATTATCTCTTTCGGGAGATATTTGTGGATCTGGCTGGGATCTCAGAGTTAATCCGGAAGCCGGCGCGGCAATAGCAGATATTCATCGGTCAATTACATTTAATTCGAGGAGATAAGTTATGGAACCATCTGAAGGCAAAAAAGATATCAAACAGATTCTGCTGGTAGAGGACGAAGAGGCTCATGCTCTGCTAGTTCGAAGGATATTTGAAAAGAATGATGGTGACTGGAAGATTGACGATGCCACTTCTATTAGAGAAGCCAAAATGTGGATAGACGAGCACAGTGGCCAGGATTTTCTGGTGATCTCAGATTATCGCCTTCCCGACGGCACAGGGTTGGACCTGACGGGTGGAGCGGGGCGTCCCGAGGAGATGAAGTTTCCGTTCATTATCATAACTGGAGTCGGATCCGAGAGGCTGGCAGTCCAATCCCTAAAATCAGGTGCCATGGACTATGTTGTGAAAGGAGAAGATCTAAACCAGCTTCCCTGGGTCGCCAGACGCGTCATGCAAGAATGGGGCAAGATCATAGAGCGCAGGAATGCCGAGAAAGACCTGCTGGAGTATGTCAATGGCCTGGAACGGTCCAGCGCCAATCCAGAGGAGTTCATGGATAAGATAGCCCAATATCTGGAGACTTCTCTCACCTCTGATCGGGAGTCAAATAAGCAGTTTATAGAGAACTTCAGGAAGAGAGGGGCCATCGGAGGGCGTGACGGCTCGACAGGTGCAGGAGGCATGCGCCCTGGCATGGGAGGCGATGCTTTGGACCTGCTCTCCAAAGAGGGCCTCAATGGCGCCATGATGGTGGTAGATCTGGAGCTCGGCAAGAACTCCGATAGCTGGGAGGCCTGGGCCGCGAAAGCCGATATCCTCTATCTCCAGGAGAGATATTTTGAATCGCTTGATGCCTGCAACAAGGCCTTGGAGATCAATCCCCAAAACGCGCTGGTCTGGAATACTAAAGGCAATGTGCTTTATAAGCTCGGCAGATACGACCAGGCCATAGAGTGCTATGACAAAGCCATAGAGATCTCGCCTTTATTTCCAAAATCATGGTATAACAAGAAGCTCGCTCTGGAGGTGCAGCTAAAGAAGTCAATGAAAAAAATGTCTGTCAGAGCAACCTCAAAAGATAAATCGGCCGAAAGCGATAAAGGCTCTCGAGAGGGGAATCGTTCAGGTGACGATAAAGGAGATGGATCACTCAGGGCTACCATAGGCCGTGTAAAGTAACGCGATTTTGTATGGGAGGATCAGAGATACGGAGCCTGAAGGAAGCTTATAGCTTATCAAGCATGTATGCCACAGCCGGAGATAAAATGCAGTGGCCAGTATGAATTGGCCACCATTCAGAACTTGAGAAATTTTTATAATTGAGATAATGCTAATGAGCGTGTATGAAAAAAATTTGGTGTATTGCATTGTTGGTCCTGGTCTTCCTGGCCACGGGGATCTGTGCGGCTGAAGTTCCAGACCTGCGAGGAAAATGGATCAGTTCGTGGAATGGATATGATGAAGGAATAGGGTTCGTCAATAGTGCGGCGGAAAACGAGAGCCTTATTTTCATTTTCGCAGAGCAAAAGGGTCGTCTCTTTGCGGGAAATATGACATATATGGCTAAGAACGGGACACGAATTTCTAAAGACATTGCTGGAGCCATAGGTTTGGATAACAAAACACTCAATCTCGTCGAATTTGATGAGGGCGGTTATGATGCAGCAACGATAATTTCCGAGGACGAGATAGAGATGACACATCTCGATGATGGAACAAATGGTGATGTGGCCATAGATCGGCTGCACCGGATAAAGGCATAATACTCCCATAAATCATTTTTTGCCAGAACAGTGAATCCGTTCTCTATATCCTCGCTATTATTCACACTTAATATCCTCGCTATTATTCCACAGCTGGAATATTTCTCTCAGTTTGAGGTTCCCGGGCTTTGGTAGGGTGGCTGACATCCTCAGAGATGGGATGCTATTAGAATGAAATCGGACCTATTTTTCGGCCTTGTCCAGATCCTGTTCGGTATCGCGTGTGAAATTTTGAGTTAGGTAATCAAGGGTAATTGGAAGGGAGAGCTCCAGTCTATCAATGAACTGGATATCTATCCGGCCGTTTAAGGGGCTGCATTCGAGCAGGTGGCCGCCGTGTTTGAGGTCGGAGGACAGGAAATGGAGATGGAGACCCGGAACGTTCAAAGATGACATGAAGGATGGCGTAAAAAAACCGGCTATTGTTCCATCAATTTTATTGAAATCGAAGGTAGGCTGGTTCTTTGTGACTTCGACGATGGGCCGGTAGCTTTCCTGTCTGGGGACGGATCGCGTTTTAATGTGAGCGAATGACCCTTTGACCATTATCGCGTAGAACAGGTTGGGTGAGGGGAGGAGGCTATAGAGCATTTCGATAAAGGCGTGATAATCCATATTGCCCTCAATGTCGTCGTGGAGTACTGGCTTGAAGAATGTCACGCAGGCGAAAGGCGAGAGGGCCTCATCGCCAATGACATTTACGCGGCCGTCGGAGTTGATCTGATAGGTGGTCCCGTTGAGCATCACCATTTCGCCGTCGAGGTCATTGAAAGTGCCGAGGCCGAAATCGCCGTGAAGCTTGATTTCGGCAAAAGAGACATTTTCCTCATAGATCCCCTCTACAAGGGCATTGACTGGTGTACAGAGGTAGATTGTATTCATGTTGTGAAGAAGGTATCCCCTTCATACATAATCTCTGTCATTTTCTAGGATATCTCACCTGCAATTTATAAATTATATTGCATGGTAATCGAACAAATTGAGCACTCTTTTTTTGAAGAGTTTGGCTGGCCTGTAGATAAGTTTGACGAAATCGGTCATATA
>CAZPUO010000240.1:0-3900 GCA_964589745.1 uncultured Methanotrichaceae archaeon | reverse complement strand
TCGATGGAAATTTATATTTGTGATGATTTCTGGAGGGATAGATAATAGGGCAACGATTATTAGTCGTAGTAGTCGCTCTCCTAGCCGAAACTCCTAAAATCGAATTAAAAAATTAATTTTGAGAGAATGATTTAGTATTGATTATAAATTTTTAATAAAAACTATAAGTATGCTTGAAGATAAGTTCTGTGTCGGATGTAGATCCAACAGAGATATCTTTTGAAAAGGAAGAATAGTCTTTATGATATCAATCGAGATCGGTGAGCTGGATCTCAGAGAGCTGACCAAGATTGAGGTTCCAAATCTTCCGGGCGCTTTGTTTGTGGGCGCCAGCCCTCTTCTCAAGCCGTTCATGAAGAAGCTGGAGGCTTTGCTGCCTCCCGCAAACAAAGGGCGTGGGGATAGCTACATCCTTTCTGCACTGCATTCTCACATCGACGAGGTGCATGCAGACGAAAACCTGATTCGAGTGAAGAGCGGCGATGGTGTGGTCGAGATCAGCCGCGAAGAGCTGGGAAAATTGATGGGCGATAGATATCCCTCCACGGATCACCACCGGCTCAACCTGCCCGGTCTACTTTTCTTACAGAGCAGCCCCGCCCTGCAGTCAGTCAGTGTCATTTTGTTGCGCCGCGGACACAATCTGCAAATTCCCGACGGACGCAGAACCCTGCGCTACATCTTCCATATGAGCGTGATCTCCATTGATGCGGATAAGGAGAAAATAAAAATCGTCTTTGATCCGGAAAGGCTACCCAAGAGGGCCGACGGATCCTGTGTTCTCGAATTAAAAAACAAGGGCGAAGTTTGAATAAGCCCAAAAAAGGATATTTGAAGGCACTGGGCCTAACCCTCAATCTTCCCTGAACTCGCAAAGCTCGCAGCTGTGGTGCCAGTCCGGCTCGGCCTTGAGACGGAGGGGGCCGGCTGTGCTCCATCGGCCAGCTCTCATGTCCTGCACAAACCCGCTGACCTTTGAGGCCTCCATACCAAGAGGCTTGATCCGGCCCGCCTCGCGGGCCGTGACCATGAGGCCGTCCACATCGTCAATCTTCAGGGAAGCGTACTCAGGTGAGTCCTCCCGGTCGCCGTCGTTCAGATAGAGGAAGTCGTCGAACTCAAAGCCCATGCAGAGCGGCCACTTATGGTTGGCCAGAATCTCAGCCAGATCTTTCTCGGAATCCACGGCCCTTACGCCGTGAACGCGGTCGGGATGGAGCATGATATCACCTTGAGAAAATTCTTGAATAGAATTTTCATCATATTTCATTTATCCTCATATATAATAAAAATAGCGAATGCTAAATCACCAGATGCCGGAGTTCCCAGAGCAGCTTCGGGTTGAGCCGGAAGAGCACTCTCAGCATGCCGCGAAGATCCATCTTGGAGATGTCCTCTTTGGCGAGGGAGCCGATGAGCTGGTTCAGATCTTTGTCCGAAAGCTTCACAAAGAACTCCTTGAACTCGTAGCTGCGGGCCAGATGTCCACCGATGTCCGCCCGCCAGCGGTCCTCGTACTCCTTCAGCCCTGCTTTGCTCAGATCGCCTGCTGCTAGGGCCTTCGCCGCTACCTCCCCAACAATCATCCCTGCCTGCATGGCGGTGAGAATTCCTCCGCCTGTAAGGGGATCGGTCTGGCGTGCCGCATCGCCCACCAGCATGACGCCGTCCGCTGTGGCGGACTCGATAGGACCAGAGCAGGGGTCGCCTCCTACCACCATCTCCACTACCTTGCCATTCGGGAAGTGGGACTTCATGAAGCTGCATAGCAAGCGCGTAGCCTCGCCCGGCTTGGATCGCGATCCCAGGATGCCCAGGCCCACGTTGGCCAGCATCTCGCCCTTGGGGAAGGACCAGGCGTATCCAGCCGGAGCAATGGTGTTTCCTAAAAAGAATTCGGTGTACTGGTCGTCGATCTTTGGATCGGATACCAGGAACTGCGCGCAGGTCTCGATATCCTTCAGCTTAAGGGTCGTGTCGATGCCTGCCCAGCGTCCCACCTTGGACTCCACTCCGTCCGCGCCTATGATCAACGGCGCCCGGATCTTGAGGGGCTCGCCTATGCGCAGGGCGGAAACGCCGCAGGGCACTCCGTCCTCTTTGAGAAGTCCAAGAGCCCTGGTCTTGACCATGACTTTCGCGCCTGCTCGCGCCGCCTCCATGGCCAGGCCGCGGTCGAAGACCTTCCTCTCCAGGACGTAGCCCACCTCGCTCCCGCCTTTGTCCTCGGACATGACGATGCGAGAGCCATCTGGTGCGTAGATCCTGGCACCTTTCACCTCTGCCGCTATCCACTCGGGTTCTGGTTTCACCATCTGGCAAAAGGCTCTCTTGCCCACGCCCTCGGCACATCTCACCGGATCGCCGATCTCCTGGCGCTTCTCCAGCATGACGACCTTCAGGCCTGCAGCTGCAGCCGTCTTGGCTGCCATCGATCCGCCCGGCCCTGCGCCAACAACGACCACATCGCAATTCATATTCATGCCTTGACCTCCAGGGCGCCCACGGGGCAAATCTTGGTGCAGATGCCGCACTCCTTACAATCAGCCGAGACCTCCAGCCAGGTCTCGACCAGCTCAAGGGCCGTGGTCGGGCATACTCCGACGCAGGCACCGCAGTAGCAGCACTTGTATCTGTTGACGGTAAGCAAGGGATCACATCCTAATAAATAATTATAATAATATTAATTGAATATTAATATCTAATTTCGAAGTCCTGGTAGCCTTTGCATTCTAACTCCGAGAGCTCCATTCCCAAGATCATGGCCCCCGACGGCCCGGACTTCATTAGTTTGAGCAGCTCTCCGATTTTATTCCTCTCCCCTTCCAGCACGGCCTCCACACCACCGCCGGGAATGTTTTGAACCCAGCCCTTGATCCCAAGCTCCGCGGCCCTTTCTTTCGTAAAGGCGCGATAGAAAACTCCCTGCACTCTTCCTGAGACCCGCACATGCACCGAGATCATTTTTTAGGCTCCGGTAACCAGATCTTCCAGGGCCTTGCGCGGATTCTTGGCCTTGATAATTCCCGAAGCGAGCAAAACCCCCTCGGAACCAAGACCCAGTGCCGCTCTCAGATCCTCGCCATGAGTGATGCCTGCCCCACAGAGCACTCCAACGCTAGGCGCTATATCCTTTACGGCATCCACCGATTCACGAATTACATCCGGGTTGGCCTTGGATACAGGAATCCCGCTGCCAATCAACTCTGGTGGTTCAACCGCCACGAAGTCGGGCTCCAGGGCGGCCGCAGCTCGCGTGGTGAGAACATTGTTGGTGCAGACAATAGTCTTCAGTCCGAAGGGCCTGCAGGCAGAAACGGAAGCCTCGATCTCAGCCAGCTTGAGCCGGCGTTCGGAGTGGTTGATCAGAGACCCGCTGGCTCCAGCGGCTTTCAGGGATGCCGCGGTCACGTGGCCTGTGAAGCCACCATATCCGACGCCGTCCACATGTTGGGCATACACTGGTATCTTCACCGCCATGGAGATGGCATGGATATCCGCAGCCTGAGGTACAACCACCATCTGAACTGAATACTCCGCTGATACATCCGCACAGATCTCAGCCAGTCTCAAAGCCTCTTCGCCCGTCGATTCCCGGTAAGTCTTGAAGTTGAGCACGATTAAGGTCACATTCTCCCTCGCAAACTTTCTGTGATCTCAGAGGGCATATATATTTTGGCTGCATTCTGATCGCAGCTCGTTGTAATATTTTTCATAAACCGCTGCACAGATGCACTCTCCTGTAAAGATCATTCGTATACGTCCTCGAAAGATCATGGTGATCAAAGGCAGCGTCCCTTTATCCTGCTGTTGGATCATGTGGTAGAGCAGGCCCTCCGGCTGAGAATATAGTTAGGAACCTAACTTTTTATACCAAACATCTCCCCCAAGAAAACGTTC
>CAZPUO010000239.1:0-3903 GCA_964589745.1 uncultured Methanotrichaceae archaeon | reverse complement strand
ACGTTTTCTTGGGGGAGATGTTTGGTATAAAAAGTTAGGTTCCTAACTATATATGGCACATTCGTGGACAGGGATCTCTAGAAAAAGCAAAGTTAGAGAAGGAGAATGATGAAAATAAACAGAGAAGCCTCCTTGATTACGCATGAGGATCAATGAAATTATATACTATAGGCTTTGCGAAAAAAACTGCAGAAAAATTTTTTAACTTATTAGAGGCAAATAATATAGAACGTTTAGTAGATATTAGACTAAATCCGAGAGGACAGCTCGCAGGTTTTACAAAACAAGATGATTTACCTTACTTTCTTTCGCGTCTTGCACATTGCGAATATCATTACTTCAAGGTTCTAGCTCCCTCTGATGAAATATTATCAAATTATCGTAATGATAAAAATTGGAATAGGTATGTTCTTGAGTTCGAAAAACTAATGAATGAGCGAAAGATACCTTATTCTCTCGACCGTACCTTCTTTGAAGAAAAGACTTGCTGCTTACTTTGTAGTGAGCCAACGCCTGATAAATGCCATCGAAGGCTCGTTTCAGAACGGCTAGCACGCTATTGGAGTAAATTAGAAATTGTCCATATAGTCTAGTATTTGGGGAATAAATGAGAAATAGCCTGACCGTAACCGATTTGACTCAAATGGGTGGAGAAAGAGTTTGCGTTGCTGGATATCTACCAGATGGTGCATGCGTGCGCCCGGTTCTCCGATTTGGAGGTTTAACTAGAGATTGGCTTTGCAGGGGAAATCAAGCTACTATCTGTCCTTTTTCAGTAATTGAGTTTGAATTTGGATCTATAATAAAGAATGGATCTAAACCGCATACAGAAGATAGCATTATTCATAGTCCTAATTATGTTTTTAAGGGATTGCTTAATATTCAGCAACGCTTGGAGCTTTTATCGAGTACCGATGATAAGACAATAGATCGAATCTTTGGAGCTAAAATATATAGCGGTCCAGACTGGTACATCCGGACAGGTGAAGGGGATCGATCAATAGGAACTATAAGCGATCCTAAAATAGCGAAAACACATTATGATAATAAAGATAACAAATTTGAATATAGAATTGCTTTCACAGATCGTTCTGGTTCAAATTATAACCTAGCTGTTACTGATTTAACATTCCGCTATTTCCTAGATTATATGCATTTCATTGAAAATCTTGATCCTCAAATTATCTCACAAATGATAACCGAAAAACTAAAGAGCTGTCAATTATTTCTTAGGATAGGTCTCGCTAGGGGCTGGGATAAATATCCTGATAGGTGTTATTTGCAGATTAATGGAATATATTCGTTCCCCGACTATCTTAATGGACGAACCTTTAAAGATCTTGAACTCCCAGAGGGTGTGTTAGAGAAAAGAAATCGATTAATGATATTGAATTCTTCTCATATAAGACATGTGGATGTTAAGGAAATGGAGACAATCGCGCTACAGAAACCTTCCTTGAAAGATCTTAAATCTCTCAGGGACAACATGGGATCAATCAAAGATCAGATAGCGAGCAAATATAATGAGTCAGACATAGCAGATATGGAGAGTCAAATATCCAGCCTTCAAGAGCAGATTCAGGCGAAAAAGACCCAATTAGGCATAACGGATCTAGAAAATGAGATTTCTCAGCTGGAGAACGCGTATAATATCCTACTAAAGGATACATGCCAGCGTATATCCGCTTGGCAACCCGATAGATTCAGTAAATATGACCTCTATGAGGCTGATGGACTTAAATTAATCAGGCGCTCTAGGACTGTTAGAGAGATAAGAGCATCTGAATTGTTTGAAAAGTTCCCGTTCTTAGCCCCAAAAATTGCAAAATGTACACTGAAGGATGCATCAAGGTATTTATCTGACTCCGAGCTTAATGAATTTTGCGACAGAAAGATTAGTTATAGCTACGAGGTAATCTAACTTTTTTCATTTAAATCTTAAGAAAATTTTCTCCGCTTGGTTACCTTCTTCTATTGCTCCAAGCACAAAACTATTTAATGTCTCTTCATATCTCTTCACAAATCCGCTTCAAATATCCGATATCCTCCTCCCTCTTCTCAAATAATTCCTTATAAGCCCTTCTCGTCCCTACTGCCTGGAGGTGGGATAACAGGAACAGTTCGATCCAAGACCGCGGCAGCAAGCCCCTTCAGACACAGAGCATTATCCTCGGTGTTGGGGGGCCTCCTCCCAACCATCGGGTAGAGGGTGAGGTCCAAGGCCACCGGAACCGGTGCCCCATCCTGCCCATAATAATCAAAATAATAAGAAATTTAGGAGCAATATGAGGCAGATCGCTATCTACGGAAAAGGCGGAATCGGCAAGTCGACCACCACCCAAAATCTCACTGCAGCCCTGTCCACCATGGGAAAGAAGATCATGCAGATAGGCTGCGATCCCAAAGCGGATTCAGTCAAGATGCTCATGAACGGCAGAAGGCAGCCCTCAGTTCTGGACACCCTGAGAAAGGAGGGCGATGTCAAGCTGGATGACGTGATGAAGGTCGGCTTTGGCGGCATCAGGTGCGTGGAATCCGGGGGCCCCGAGCCCGGTGTCGGCTGTGCCGGTCGAGGAATCATCACCTCCATCGGGCTGCTGGAAAATTTAGGCGCTTACACTGATGACCTGGACTACGTCTTCTATGACGTCCTGAGCGACGTGGTCTGCGGAGGATTCGCCATGCCCATCCGGGAGGGCAAGGCCCAGGAGATCTACATTGTCGCTTCCGGTGAGATGATGGCGCTCTATGCGGCCAACAACATCTGCAAGGGCATCCAGAAGTTTGCCGAGGCCGGAGGCACGCGCCTGGGCGGCATCATCTGCAACTCCAGAAAGGTTGACCGGGAGAAGGAGCTGGTCTCGGCCTTTGCCGATAAGATCGGTAGCCAGATGATTCAGTTCATTCCCAGGGACAACGTAGTCCACCAATCCGAGATCCACAAGCAGACCGTGGTGCAATACGCCCCTGACTCTGAGCAAGCCAAGGCCTACCTGGGTCTCGCCAAGGCCGTGGACGAGAACGAGATGTTCGTGGTGCCCAAGCCCATGGAGTACGAAGAGCTGGAGCAGGTCATGACGGACTGGGGTGTCGTCTCATGAAGATGGTCCGGGCAATAATCAGGCCGGAGATTGCGGACAAGGTGGCGGACAGCCTGGAATCGGGCGGCTTTTTGGCCCTCACCAGGATGGAGGTCTTCGGTCGAGGAAAGCAGAAGGGAATCAAGGTTGGCGACGTGATCTATGACAACCTGCCTAAAATCATGATGAAGATGTCCTTCGACCTGTGGGGAGCCGTCAAGCAGCTCGATTGGGCAGTCTTTGCCGTCAAGATTTGAGCGAAGGCCCCCAACTGAGCGCAAGGATTAATAAGTTTTACAAATTTGCTTACATAACCTAAAAAAGTAAATGCATACGCTTACATAGGATACTGTGTTCGGGAGGATGAAACCTTTGATAGAAAAGAGGATATTTGCAGCCATGCTTGCAGTCCTGGTTCTTGCCACTTCTGCGGGCTTTGCCGAAGAGCCAAAAGAGCTTACCG
The DNA here is from genome assembly GCA_964589745.1 of uncultured Methanotrichaceae archaeon. GTDB lineage: Archaea > Halobacteriota > Methanosarcinia > Methanotrichales > Methanotrichaceae > Methanothrix. The sequence continues at coordinate 360 of CAZPUO010000239.1, read as the reverse complement.
TCTTCACAGCAGCGTCTTTAACAGGCGCTTTCACAGAGATGGGACAGATGTTCGAGAAGGAGACCAACATCAGCGTCACCTTCAACTTCGACGGCTCCCAGGTGCTTCGCACCCAGATAGAGAACGGAGCATACGCCGACGTCTTCGCCTCTGCCAACACGAAACATATGAATGCTCTGAAAAAGGAGGGACTGATGAACAACAGCAGCATCTCCGTCTTTACCCGGAACAAGCTGTCCTTGATCATCCCCAAGGACAATCCTGCCAAGATATCAAACCTTAGCGACCTGGCGAAGCCCGGGATAAAGATCGTCATAGGCACCAAGGATGTTCCCGTGGGCGACTATGCCATGCAGATCA
>CAZPUO010000238.1:0-3969 GCA_964589745.1 uncultured Methanotrichaceae archaeon | reverse complement strand
GGCATTGCAGCCCCAAGGCATTTGTCTATCTGGCATCACCCGCGACAGCGGGGGCCAGCGCCATCACCGGATACATCACCGACCCCCGAGAGGTTTAGGCGACCTCTCTCTTTTCTATGAAGATCATCCTCAAGCTCGCCTACCTTGGCGACAGCTACTTTGGCTTCCAGCGCCAGCCGGGCTTGGCAACCGTGGACTCGGAGGTGAGGAAAGCTCTGGAGAAGATCGGAGTCATTCACGGCGACTTCTGCTATGCAGGGAGGACGGATCGGGGCGTCTCCGCCCTGGGCCAGGTCATCGACTTCTGGATAGACGAGGACAAGGCCTATCTCGCCCAGCCCAGGAGTGTTAACGGGCGGCTTCCCCGCGACATCTGGGCCTGGGCCTTTGCGGTTGCGCCGGTGGGCTTCTCGGCCCGCTGGAATGCGCTGTGGCGGGAGTACCGCTATCTTCTCTGGCATCCTGGCCTGGATCTGGAGATGATGCGAGAGGCGGCAGAGATGCTGAAAGGGGAGCACGACTTCAGGAACTTCTCCTCGGCCAAAGAGGACTCTGTGCGGGAGATTCAGAAGCTGGAGATCGCCAAAGAAAATGGGATGGTGACCTTTAACGTCCGAGCCAACGGATTTCTCTGGAATATGGTGCGAAAGATCGTCTGCAGTCTGGAGATGGTAGGCTCGGGTGAGAGGGATCTGGGCTGGATGAGGAATCTTCTCAACCCGCAGATCAACCGTGGTGCTCCAGCCGCTCCGGCTGAGGGCCTAATCCTCATGGACGTGGGCTACGAATGGCTCGAATGGCAAGTGGACGAGTATTCTCGCAAGCGGGCTGCGAAGGCTCTGGCGGCGACGGTGCAACGAAGGATGGCCGGGGCGATGGTGGCGAGGGAAATAATTAAGGCGATGGAATAGTGAGACGATGGAGCGACGAAATGGCCATTCCCAAATGGCAGTATCGTGAGCCGGAGCATCCCGGTGCGGACTTTGACGCCATGGCCGAGAGCTACGACCAGCACATGCAAAGGTATAGAGACATTCAGGGAGAGATCCAGGAGATTCTGGACTTCCTTGACCTCAACGGTGATCAGACGGTTCTTGAGATCGGCACTGGCACTGGAGAGTTCGCCTTGGCCGCAGCCAGCTATTGCTCAAGGGTCTATGCCGTGGATTTGTCGGCAGGCATGCTGAAATATGCAAAGAAGAAAGCTAGATCGCGGCAAGTGAGCAATATCGAGTTCCTGCAGGCTGGTTTTCTGACCTATCAACACCATGGCCCTCCTCTGGATGCTGTGGTAACTCAGCTTGCTTTGCACCATTTGCCCGACTTCTGGAAGCAGGTCGCTTTGATGCACGTGGCTGACATACTAAAAGATAAAGGCAAACTCTGTCTGAGGGATGTAGTCTACTCCTTCGATGTCAAGGCGTATGGAACCTTCTTCGAGGAATATACATCGAAAGCGGCCGAGAAGGTGGGTGATGAGTTTTCAGGCCGTATAGCGGCTCACGTGAAGAACGAGTACTCCACCTTGGATTGGATCATGAGGGGAATGTTGGAGCGGGCCGGGTTCAAGGTCGACCGGGCCGATCACAAAGATGGATTTATTGGCCTGTATTTATGCACAAAGACCAGAAGATAAAACTAGCTCCGAAGAGGATATGAATTGCTTGATAAATACGGAAAGTGCACATTGAACTGCTAAATTGAAAGTGATCGTAAAAATGATAATTATGGCTCGTAATAGAAGAAAATAATAGAAAAACCCGTGGCTTCTCTATTGTTTCTCTATTGCGCTCTATTGATTATCTACAGCTTTTCTACTTTGTCTGCCTTGGGGCCCTTCTCGCCCTCAATTACCTCGAAGCTTACCTTGTCGCCTTCATCGATGGTGACGCCGGGCTTCAAGCCAGTCACATGAACAAAATAGTCCTTTCCATCGTCGCCTGCTATGAATCCAAAGCTCTTGACTCTGTTGAAAAATTTCACTGTTCCGTTTACCATTTTTGATTCCTCAATACAGTGCATCAGCATAACTTTCCTCTACTTAAAGTTGCTGGCGATAGCTGCCATTTGTAATCAAATCAACCGTTTGCTATGAGGAAAGCTTTTTTATAGAAGATCAAATACTGTGAACCTGAGAATTAAAGATCATTGGAGGATTATCAATGGCAGGAATGGGCGGAACGCCAGTTATTATTCTAAGGGACACCCGCAGAGAGACGGGAAAAGATGCTATCTCGAACAACATCATGGCTGCCCGTGCCGTGGCCAATGCCGTGAGGACCACTCTGGGCCCCAAGGGCATGGACAAGCTGCTGGTGGACTCCATCGGAGACGTGACCATCACCAACGACGGCGTGACCATTCTCAAGGAGATGGATGTGCAGCATCCGGCCGCCAAAATGCTCATCGAGGCCGCCAAGACCCAGGACAAGGAAGTTGGCGACGGCACCACTACCGTGGCAATCTTGGCAGGCGAGCTTCTCAAGAAGGCCGAGGCCCTCCTGGATCAGAATGTTCACCCTACAGTGATAGTGCAAGGCTATGGAATGGCCGCCGAAAAGGCCCATGAGATTATGAAGTCCATGGCCTTCGAGGTATCGGAGACGGACAAGCCTCTCCTTGAAAAAGTAGCTGAGACTGCTATGACCGGCAAGCTGGCCGAGTCACCTGATAACAAGATTGCCAAATTTGCAGTTGACCTGGTCCTCAACGCCACAGAGATGTATGACGGCAAAAAGAAGTTCGACATGGACAAGGTCAATGTGGAAAAAAAGGTGGGAGAGAGCACTCAGGACTCGAAGATCATCGAGGGAGTTGTGATAGACAAGGAGATCGTCCACCAGAACATGCCTCGCAAGGTTGTGAACGCCAAGGTGGCCCTGCTCTCCGCACCCATCGAGTCCAAAGATACCGAGACCAAGACCGAGGTTCAGATCACCTCATCCACCCAATTCCAGCTCTTCATGGAGCATGAGAAGCAGAGGATCAAGGAAGCCGCAGATAAAGTAATCGCCAGCGGGGCCACAGCGGTCTTCTGCCAGAAGGGCATCGATGACCTGGCTCAGCATTACCTGGCCGATGCCGGGGTGCTGGCGCTGCGGCGTGTAATCAAGAAGGACCTGGACAAGCTCTCCAAGGCCACCGGTGCCAACATTGTTACCAGTCTTGATGAGCTAAAGCCCAGCGATCTTGGGGCTGCAGCCCTCGTGGAGGAGAAGCGCGTGGGCAGCGGCATCATGACCTTTGTCACCGGCACTAAGAACCAGGCTGTAACCCTGCTGCTCAGGGGCGGGACTCAACAGGTGCTGAATGGTCTGGAGAGAGCCTTGGACGACGCGCTGCATGCCGTGGCCGACGTGATCGAGGATAAGAAGCTCGTGGCGGGCGGCGGTGCCCCGGAGATCGAGCTCTCGCTGCGGCTGCGAGAATATGCTGCCACCCTCAAAGGGCGGGAGCAGCTGGCAGTCACGAAGTTCGCCGAGGCGATGGAGATCGTGCCCAAGACTCTGGCCGAGAACGCGGGCTTCGATGCCATCGACAAGGTAGTGGAATTGAAAAACAGACATGAGACAAACAAGAATACTGGCTTGAATGCTTACACCGGCGAGATTACAGATATGTATCAGCTGGGGGTGGTCGAGCCGCTGAGGGTCAAGATTCAGGCGATTCTTTCGGCCACAGATGCCGCTTCCCTGATCCTGCGCATCGATGATGTCCTGGCCTCGACCAAGAAGAAGCCGGAAGGGGCTCCAGGCATGGGCGGCATGCCGCCGGGAATGGGTGGCATGGGAGGTATGGGCGGTATGGGTATGCCGGGAATGGGAATGCCCGGTATGGGTATGCCAGGAATGTATTAGGCTGTCCTGCCTGGATATCCATTTTCTTTTCATTTATTCACTGTAGTGGCCTTCCTCAATTCAATTTTTTATCAGTAATTAGAAATTAACATTGAAAATAGTAAGAGCATAT
>CAZPUO010000237.1:0-3997 GCA_964589745.1 uncultured Methanotrichaceae archaeon | reverse complement strand
AGAGCTCAAAGAGGGTGAAGACGTTCCTCTTGGAGATGATCCAGTTCTTGTAGGCAGAAGCCAGATACTTATTCAATTCACCTTGCCAGCTCAAGGAAGACATCCTCCAGATCGGGCTCCTTTATGCTTATATCCAGAATCTTCGCCCCCGAGAAGAGCTTGACGATCCTGTCCAGGTTCTCTGCGGTTCTTTCAATCACTATCTCCGCCCTGCCGGGAACGGTTGATACGCTGAGAACGCCCGGCACTTCTTCCAGCTTTGAGACGTCAATCGTTCCCTCATAAATCACCACAACTCGCTCCCCCAGACCCAGATGGTTTTTCAAGTTCTGGGGCGTGTCCAGGGCCACGATCTCGCCTTTGCGGAGGAAGGCGATCCGATCGCAGAGCATCTCCGCCTCGGGCATATAATGCGTGGATAGGACCACTGAGATGTTCTGTTCCCTGTGAATCCTCTGAATGAGAAGCCTGGTCTTCATAGACATATCCGGGTCGAGGCCCGTGGTGGGCTCATCCAGGAATAGCAGTCGAGGGCTGTTCAGCATGGCTTTGGCCAGAGAAAGCCGCTGCTTAAGGCCGGTGGAGAGATCCTCGAACGTCATGTCCCTGTACTCGCCCAGCTCAAAGGCATCTATCTGATCTTCTACGGTCCTGGCAAGGGTTGACCCGTGCAGGCCATAGAGCATCCCATAATGCAGCAGGTTCTCTTTCACCGTCAGGCTCCACGGGAAGTTGGGCTTGGCGGTGCTTATGTTTATCAGTTTCCTTATCTTGTTCTTGTTCTGCTTTGCGTCCAGACCCATTATGCTCAGGCTGCCCAGCTCTGGGTAGATCAGGGTGGAAAAGATGGATATGAGCGTGGTCTTGCCCGAACCGTTCGGCCCGAGCAGCCCGAAGATTTCCTCCGCATCGATATCCAGGGAAATATCCTTGAGAACCATGGTACTGCTGCCAAAGAGGCTTTTGTAGCTTTTGCATATTCCTTTGGCTTCAACCGATTTATGCGCAACGGTCACCTCGTCCACCTCTTCCGGCGCAAAACCTTGCGTCTTCCCAGGAGCAAGAAAGCCGCCAAAGCCGCGCTAATCAACACTAACGATATCGGTATCGCTAACCATAAGACGCTATTTGTTTTGGTCAGGGCCAGAGGCATGGCAAGCACGTATCGTCCCTCTTCTGAGCTGACCTCGCAGCCAAGCTGGTAATCCTGCAGACTGGCGTTGCCATCCACACTCGCCTGGAAGCTTGCTACAGCCAGAGAGCCAGCGGGAAGATCACCTAAAGAATAATCACTGCCATCGGCATGAAAAGGGGGCGCAGCCATGAGCCGAGCACTGCAGTTGCGAAGAGCCTTTTGGCCATCGTTTTTTATCACGGCCATGATGATGCCGCTGCTTCCCGGAACAAGCTCAGATTTCGTTCCCAGGACCTTCAGAGGGCTCGATTGTCCCTGAACCAGTACTCTGAGGCTGGTGCTTAGGTTTTCCGGAAGGTACAGGGGCGAAACCTCCCCGTCGTTCACACTCACGTCCACCTGGCGCTGGTAATCAAGGCGTAGAGGAAGCTCATACCAGCCGTTTGCTCCGCTCTCGATGGAGAGATTGAATTGCAGCTCTGTCACCTCACCTGCGGGAAGAGAATCGATGGTCTTTGGACCTGAGATCACAGTCAATGGGCCTGACCCGGCCAGAGACGCACTTATGTTCAGCGCATCGACGCTGTGCATTTCCTCAAGCATCTCCCTTGATACGTCCTCTTTGGAGCCGTTGCCGCTAATCGGCATCAGCTCTTCCAGAAGGCCGCCGTTGGCAAGGGTGATCCTAAGCAAAGAATCTCCTGGCACAAAGACGGGATTTGCTATTGACGCGTTTAGCAGGGGCGATCCGATGGCCTTGTAATGGTCATCCGCGAAAAATATAAGATCTTCTGCGCAGCATGCTCCGCAAATGAGCAGAAAAATGCAGATGATCCCTGAGAGCCTCATATTCCTTAAAGATTAACTTGCATCCTTTAATTAAGTCTATCTGGTGATGACTGTGCAGAGGAAAAAGGTCACGGCAGCGGTCAGAATTATAGTCGCACCGGATGGAACATCCAATAGATAAGAGACGAGCAGACCGATGGTGACAAAGACGGCGCCGAGCAGCATCGACCCGGCCATAATGCCCGCCAGGCTCTTCATATACTGGCGGCTTATGGCACCTGGAATAGTAAGGAGGGCAATGACCATGATTATTCCCACGATCTTGATCAAGACCACCACGCTGAAAGCTACCATGCCGAGCAGTAGCAGCCGCAAGCTCTTCACCGGAAGGCCGATGGCCTCGCCGTAGACGGGATCGAAGCTCAATATGAGGAATTCCTTGTAAAGTAGAAAGACCAGGGCCAGGATGGTCAGGGTGAGGGCCAGGATCAGGAATACGTCATTCCATGTAACGGCCAGGATATTGCCGAACAAATAGCCGAAAAGGTCTTTGGCATATCCTTTGGCTAGACTCATGAGCATTATTCCCAGGGCCATGCCGGTGGCCAGAAAGACACCGATGGCCGTATCTTCAGAGACTCGACGGCGACCGCTCACGACTCCAATGCCAAACGCAGTGAGCAGGGCTGAACCTATTCCGAAGGTGAGAGGGTCCAGGCCCAGAAAATAGCCAAGGCCGATACCGCCGAAGGCTGCATGAGCTATACCATCGCTGATAAAAACAATTTTATTTAATATTACATATATTCCTATTATGCCGCAGAGCACCGAGGCGGCAAGGCCAGCGGCCAGCGCGCTGCGCATAAAGTCGTATTGGAAAAAATCGAGTTGCAACTCAATCATGTTCCCTCAAAACCCTATGAGGCGCTCCATGCGCTATCATCTCCACAGGGCAGCCATAGGCCTTCTCGATGTCCTCGTTCGTCAGTTCCTTGGAGCCATGGTAGTAAAGCCGCTGGTTCAGGCAGGCGATCTTGTTGACATGGCGGGAGATGGCCGTGATGTCATGGGATACGAGAACTATGGCGATGCCCATCTCATGGTTCAGGCGGCAGAGCAGATCGTAGAACTCCGTCTGCTGGGCGGCATCGACTCCAGCCGTGGGCTCATCCAATAAAAGCAGCTTGGGATCGGAGACCAGGGAACGTGCCACAAAGACTCTCTGCAGCTCGCCTCCTGAAAGCGCGCCGATTTCCCTTTGGGCATGAGCCTCCATGCCCACCGCCTTTAAAGCACGCAGCGCAGCCTCGCGATCCTCACGGCTGAAACGCCGGAAGAGCCCGGACCGGCTGTATCTTCCCATAAGCACCACTTCCAGGGCTTTGACCGGGAATGCCTGGTCGAACAATGTCTTCTGGGGCATGTATCCAACGCGTCCCCGCACCGCTTGCGGAGACAGCCCGAAGATCCTAACTTCGCCGCGATCGGGTTTGATCAGGCCCAGCATTACTTTCAGCAGAGTGGACTTGCCGCCTCCGTTGGGCCCGATCAGGCCGAGGAAATCACCCTCCTCCAGATCGAGGTTCACGTCCTCAAGAACCTCATGGCCGTCTCTGATAACCCACAAACCCCTAATGGACACAATGCCGGTCATGACCTCAAACTCTCGGCGATCTTTTCTCCCACGCTCTTCAGGTTATCGATATAATCCGGAGCCAGGTCATCGATGGAGACCACCTTTCCACCAATTTCTTTGGCTATCACCTCTGCCATCTTCGGATTGTATTGGGGCTCGACGAACACAGTGGTTATGTTGTTCGCCCGAGCCACATCCACTACCTCAGCCAGATACCTCGGACCGGGCTCCTTTTCCTCCGCCTCAATGGCGATCTGCGCAAGGCCATAGTCCCTGGCGAAATAGACCCAGGCAGGGTGAAGCACCACGAACTTTTTCTTCTCCGTTCCCGCAAAGGTTTTGTTGAGGTAGGCATCGAGCTCCTTTAATTTTGTAACGTAGCTGTCCCTATTATTAATATAATAATCTTTTCCGGCAGGGTCCACCGAGATCAGGCC
>CAZPUO010000236.1:0-4040 GCA_964589745.1 uncultured Methanotrichaceae archaeon | reverse complement strand
CGTTATGGATATCTTTGTCAAATCCGTGAGGAACTCGCTGGCATCGAGAATCTCAATTAGCACCGGCTTATTGTCCTCGGTAAGATGGATGATCATGGGCCTGCCTCCTCAGCGTGGTCGATCTTCTTGTCCGAGATCTCCAGGGTGAGGACATCTGCATCTCGATCATATTTTATCTTCAAAATCTGCCTCTCCTCGCGGGATAAAATGTTAGTCCTCCGATAAGGTTGTTACTCCTTCGTGGAATTAAAGACACCAAAATCTAATAAAATGATAAAAACCAAAAAAATATCTGTTACCTGGCGCCGAAAATCGCTATCTTCGGCTCACTTCTTGGTCCCACTGGATGTGGTGTAGCAGGTATCAAGTAAAGAGCCCTTCTTGCGAGCAACCCTGGGATCACCGGGCTTGATGGGCTCGACCTCGGCTTCCTTCTCTTCCTTCTTTCCTTCGTGGTGTGTCATATTACAACCTCCATCTATTCTTAATGCTGATCTTAATTATAGATTCCGGTGAGAGCGGTACCAACCGTCCGACGGCTTAAAAAATTCCTGAAGCCGGGAAAGATAAGGACAAAAAATTGCCTCACTTCCCACTGACAAGTATCTCGCAGCCTTTTCTTCTTTGCTCATCTTGTTCATGGTTTGGTGGGGAGACCATTCTTAGCCCTCTTCTGCCCAAATCTTTCTGGTCCCTAGAATTAGCCGATGCTCTTACCTTAATAGCTAAATAAGCAGTTTTTGTTTATTTAGTTTTCGGCATACGACGAATAATTCTAAGTAGTAGTATATCCTCCGTCGATAATAAGCTCAGTGCCGGTTACGAACTCTGCCTCATCCGAGACCAGGTACAGGACTCCATAAGCGATGTCCTTTGGCACTCCGATGTGCCCAATAGGGTGCCTCTCATCCAGGGCCTTCCTCAGCTCTGCAATGCCTAAGCCCGTTTTCCCTGATTGCTCTTTGAGGAAATTTTCCACCATGGGCGTCCAGATGAAACCGGGATGGACGGAGTTCACACGGATATTGTCCTTGGCATAAAGCAGTGCATCTATCTTGGCCATGACGCGATTGGCAGCCTTGGTGGCGTGATAGGCAGGGACGTCAGGGGCTCCGATTATCCCGTAAATGGACGAGATGTAAATAATATTGCCGCTCTTTTGCTTTTTCATGTAGGGCACCACGTATTTGGTGCAGAGGAACGCCCCTGTGACGTTCACATTGAAAACCCGTTCCCACTCCTCACGCGTGTACTCGTGCGTTGGCTTGTTAGGACCGGAGATGCCGGCATTGTTCACCAGGATATCGATCTTGCCGTTCTTTTCATGAACCCTGCTAACCAACTCTGCAACGCTTTTTTCATCGGTCACATCCAGCTGGTAATATTCCGCCTTGCCGCCGGATGCCCGGATCTCCTTCTCCACCCTTTTGCCCTCATCCTCAGTCCTGCCGGTGATAATCGAGGTCGCACCTTCTTCTGCCAGCACCCTGGCTATGGCCTCACCTATGCCGTAAGTCGAACCAGTAACTATGGCAACTCTGCCGTCCAAACGCATCATCCAATTTCCAACTCCATATTTTGTTCTATAATTACATTAGAAAGTAAACGTTATTAGAACTTACGACATCTTTAGATAGAATTTGTTTTCTGACAAAGAGGGCACTCCATAATTTTAAAGAAAAATTATACAGTTCTTGATTTGGAACGAAAAAAAATACATTAACAGGCTGTATGATACCAAAAAATGTCAGAAGTCAGTATCGATATTACGATCATTGAAATAGCCAGCCAGCGCTACTTTCGAAAGGTAGCAAGATTATCCAATAAATGCCAAAGATCTTCACATCCTGTCTTTAAATATAAGTTGAAAATAGAAAGGACATCATCACCCAACCAAAAATACACGTGGGGAGATTACAATGTCCGCATCTTTCCAGTCAAACCCATACCTCTACGCACCAGATTTTCCTTTATAAGCCTTCTTCAACTCCATAATGTCAATTTTTTTCATTTTGAGAAACGCCTCGGTCACTCGCGCCACTTTCTCTTTGTCTCTGTCATTGAGCATCTCGTCCAGGATCCTGGGGACAATCTGCCATGAGACGCCGTATTTATCCTTCAGCCAGCCGCATTGCTCCGCCTTCGGGTCTGCGGAAAGCTTTCCCCAGTAGTAATCAATTTCCTCCTGCGTGTCGCAGTGCACCATGAACGAAATGGCTTCGTTGAAAGTAAAGTTGTGAACGCGTGCACTGTCCATGGCAGCAAATTCCAGCCCCTCAAGCACGAACGCGGCGTGCTTTATTGTTCCTTCTTTGTCTGGTTCTTCACCTTTGTTGTAGCGGAGTATATCGCCAACTTTAGCATCATGAAACACCGTTGCGTAAAAATTAATCGCCTCTTCTGCTTTCCCGCTTTGCCTGTCGACAAACATAAGCGTCGGGGTGATTTTCTGCATTATCTTATGATCACCCGTGAACATCACCTGCCACGAAAGGCCGTATCTGTCCTGCACCCATCCATATCTTTCGCTGAATGGATATTCACCAAGCTCCATGAGTGCCGTGCCTCCTTCTGAGAGTTTTTCCCATAATGCATCGACCTCATTCTTCGTCTTACTGGCGACAAGAAATGATATAGACGGATTGAATTTGAAAAGCGGGCCTGCGCTGATGAGCGTGAATTCCTGCCCCAAAAGTTCAATGGTAACTACATCCACAGTGCCTGACGGGGTGTTATGAAGCGTTGCCGTGTTATTGATCTTCGAGTCCTTGAAAGCAGAAGTGTAGAACTTAGCTGCCTCCTTGGCTTCTTTGTCAAACCATAGATGTGGGGTGATTTTTTGCATGCTATTTTCCCTCTTTAAGCCGCTTGCGACGAGCAAGTTCCGCATCAGTTGGCGTTTCCGAGGCAAATGACCCGGTCTTGATTTTTCCTGCACGCTCGTAATCGGCAACTATGACGCCCGTGGTGGAAGTTTTGCTGTCAACGAGCTTGAAGCCTGCCGGAATAGTGCCATCGCTAAACAAGCGCTTGCCTATGCCGAGGGTAATCGGGAATATCTTCAAGCGGAACTCATCAATTAGGTCGTGCTTCAATAGCGTTTGAATAAGATTGCCACTGCCGGAGACCTGCAGTTCAGGTCCGTTCTGTTGTTTTAGGTTCTTAATTTCTTGAACGATATCGCCTTTGATGAGCGTGGAATTGCTCCAATCAAGCTTCTCCAACGTCGTTGAGACGACATATTTTTTGGCGCTGTTGATCTTTTCTGCAATCGGGCCATCCGGGTCATCGCTTTTCACGTAAGGCCAGTATGCCGCGAAAATCTCGTAAGTCTTCCTCCCAAGCAACGAATCAAATGGCTGTGACATTTGCTCAGCCATTACACCTCCAAGAAAATCATCCCAGTAACCAGCAGTCCATCCGCCGTACTTGAAGCCACCTGTCGGATCCTCTTCGGGTCCGCCCGGGGCTTGCATGACGCCGTCAAGTGTTATGAAAGATAACACAATGAGTTTTCTCATCTTATTTTCTCCTCATTAGATGTTCTTTACCTCAAGCAAGCTTCAGTAGATTTTTATCTGGTTCAGAACGACTCCCCGTTCGAAGACCCATCCTGCATCATCCACTCTGAAACGATTATTTTCCTATAATGAAATATGGTTCAATCGTTTATTAATTTTTTTAATATCAGGAAATATCGATCTGGATTACAGAATCCCTGATGGCTATGGAGTATAAGAGCAAGTTCTTAGTAGGACGGGTGCATTTTGCTCGGTTTTTTTCATTTTCTGATGGAAGATGGCTGAAAGAGTAGATAAGACGTCTACCAAACCTAACGGATGATAGCTGGCTCATAGCTAAAAGCAATATAGAAAGAGCGATATATATCAAGTGGAGTTTCGGAAATTTGATCCAGACAAATAGAGGGGAGGTGGTCTCAATTCGAGGCAGCGTGATAGATGCCCGATTCCAAAATCACCTGCCGGAAGTCAAACGTTGCGGCGGCGGACCCCGCTGCAAGCAGGCGGGGCATGTTCCCG
>CAZPUO010000235.1:0-4057 GCA_964589745.1 uncultured Methanotrichaceae archaeon | reverse complement strand
TGTGGCCGGAGAGGATCTTGTAGAGAGTGCTCTGCGGAATTCCCGAAGCCTTGGAAAACTCCCGGGCGGAGAGGTCAAGCTCCCTCAGCACCTCTTTCAGAGTCTGCCGCAGGTTCTCATCGGACTGGAAGGCAGCCCTCATTACCCTCTCTACGTTCGGCATACTATTGGGTAATCTGCCTGCGGATATTTCTACTTTTGGATCAAACCTCATCAAACAAGGCGAAGCATTAATATTCACGTCAAGCTCATTTGAGCCAAACGTATTCTTCGAGGGATTCTATTGTACAATAAGGATAAAATTTAGCCAGAAATAGAAAACGTTATATTCTGCCTCACAAAACCTTCTATCCATGGGCGAATACGAGGTCAGGTGCGTCAGCGATGGATCGTTACAGCCATCCTTCGCCCTGAACTGTCCCAATGACAACTCGCTCTTGCGAGCTTATTATGCCGCTAAGCGCCTGGAGCCAAAAGACCTGCCGGGAATATGGAGATTTTTTGACTGGCTGCCCGTGCACGGCATCATCGAAAGTGCGAGCGGGGGCTCCATCACCTACAAGAGCCAGGCCCTTGCCAAGGAGCTGGGCCTTGAAAACCTTTACGTCAGCTTTAGCGGCTACTGGCCGGAGCGAAAGGCGGCCATGCCTACCTGCAGCTTCAAAGACCTAGAGGCTCCGCCTACCATGCAACGGCTCAGGGAGCGCGGGGACCGCCAGACCCTGGTAGTGGCCTCAGCCGGCAACACCGCCCGGGCTTTTGCCGAAGTGGCCTCCCTAACCGGCCAGCCGCTGATTCTCTTCGTGCCTGAGAAGGCGCTTTCCAGGATCTGGACGACTGTAGAGCCGGGGCCTGTGACCCTGGTGAGCGTGAAGGGCGACTACTACGATGCCATCACGGTTGCGGAAAAGGTGCAATCCAGGCCGGGCTATGTGCCCGAAGGTGGAGCAAGGAACATCGCCCGCAGGGACGGCATGGGAACGGTGATGCTCGATGCAGCCCTGGCCATCCGCCGCATTCCCGATCACTATTTCCAGGCGGTGGGGAGTGGTACGGGCGGAATATCTGCCTGGGAGGCTGCCCTGCGACTGAAAGAAGACGGCCGCTTTGGATCGAGCCTCCCCAGGCTGCACCTGGCTCAGAATATCCCCAATGCACCCATCTACTTTGCCTGGAACGGAAAAAAACCCGCGCCCGTGGCGAGAGATATGTTCGACAATGTCCTCTTCAACAGAAAGCCGCCTTATGACATGGCCGGAGGAGTGAAGGATGCTCTCCAGGCAACGAGCGGCAATGTTTATGGTATAACGGATGATGAAGCAGCCCAGGGAAAGCGGCTATTCGAGCAATCGGAGGACATAGATATCCTCAATGCTCCCGGCGTGGCCGTGGCCGCACTGGAAAAGGCCAAAAAATCAGGCGCAGTTCACTCCGATGATATTATTCTTCTTAACATCACAGGCGGCGGCATATCCAGGATCAAAGAGGACTATGCCCTGCACGCACTAAAACCGGAGATAACCGTCTCCCGATGGGAGGAGGCGGTACAGTTTCTGGAGAGCAGTTAATGAACCTGACAAGGAACCAACTATGAAACCATTGACTTTAACCATTTTGGGGGGCGTGGACAAGGATGGTTCGCCCGACACTGTAGACAAGATCGAGATCGTCCGGGGAGAGATAATAGGAATAGTGGGGCCGACGGGCTCGGGCAAGAGCACCTTGATCGCCGACATCGAGCAATTTGCTATAGGTGATACTCCCTCGGGGCGGAGAATACTCATCAATAACGCCCCGCCTGAGCCGCATCTGCGCTCTGATCCGAGAAAGAAACTGGTAGCCCAGCTTTCCCAGAATATGCATTTTTTGGCGGATATGTCCGTTTGCGAGTTCCTGAAGATGCACGCTAAATCCAGGGGCAAGGACCCAGCCCTGGCTGAGAAGGTGGTCCTGCTTGCCAACACCCTGACCGGCGAACCGATAGATCCCAAGCATCAGCTTACCATCCTCAGCGGCGGACAGTCGCGTGCTCTCATGGCAGCGGATATCGCCGTCATAAGCGACTCGCCGATTGTGCTCATCGATGAGATCGAGAACGCAGGCATAAAAAAACAGGAAGCGCTGCGCCTTCTATCCGGTGAGGGCAAGATCGTAGTAGTAGTGACCCACGATCCCATGCTGGCTCTGATGGCCTCCCGACGTATTGTTATGAAGAATGGAGGCATGACCAAGGTCATAAGCACAAGCAACGAGGAGCATCGGATCTTCCAGGACATAGAACGCGTGGATAGCTGGCTCACCACCCTCAGAGAAACCATCCGCCAGGGAGAGTCAGTAGCTTGAAGATGGTAGTCGTGGCCGGAACGCCAGGGTCGGGCAAGACTTCGGTGCTGATGCACGCGGTCAAGGACCTGAAACGCTCGGGCCAGAAGCCAGCCCTGGTGAAGATCGACTGTATGTGGACCGAGGATGACAGGCGATTTGAAAGACTGGGGGTTCCGGTAGCCGTTGGCCTCTCCAGGGATATGTGTCCGGATCATTACGCCATCTACAATGTGGATGATATGCTGCAGTGGGCCAAGGCCCAAGGCGCAGACATCCTGCTGAGCGAGACCGCTGGGCTATGCCTGCGCTGTGCGCCCTACCCGGATAAATGCCTGGCCATCTGTGTGATCGATGTGACCACAGGCCCCAACAGCCCTCTGAAAGTGGGACCGCTCCTCACGACAGCTGACGTTGCAGTGATGACCAAGGGCGATCTGGTTTCCCAGGCGGAGCGCGAGGTCTTCCGTGAGCGAATCCTGGAGGCAAACCCCAAATGCAGGATCATCGAAGCCAACGGACTCTCTGGCAAAGGCTCGGCGGAGCTGGCAGACCTGATTCGAACCTGGCCAGACATCAGCGGCGAGATGGTGCTGCGACATAATCCCCCTCTAGCCATCTGCACCTTATGCACTGGCGAACTCCGCGTCTCCAAGGAGAGGCACCGGGGCGTGCTGCGCCATTTGGACGGCTTCATGGAATACAGCGGCGAGTAAGGAAAGAGTGAGAAAAGCATGAAGCAGATCGCAAAGCTTTTGCCAGGCTATAACTGCGGGGAATGCGGCCTTCACAGCTGCAGGGAATTTGCCGCAGCTCTGGTGGATGTGCAGGGCCTTTCCCGCTGTCCTCCTTTGCAGCAGGAACGTTTCAAGGACCGGGCAGAGGAAATAGCAGGTCTTCTGGCCCTTTCGGAGAAAGAAGAGGAGATCATCGGCGTTCTGGACGGATTGCACGCGGATTTCACACTGGCACCACTGCCGGGCGAGCCCTCCTGCCGGGAGGATCTGCATCCCTTCAATCCGGAGGCTCATCCGAAGGCAGGAGAGATCCTGAGATACAGGCCACTGGGCTGCCCCATAACTCATTTTGCCAGGGTCCTGAAGTATGAGCAGGGAATTATGACTGCGCACCTCATCGGCCCGGTTCATCTTCTGGATGGTTCGCCTGCGCCAAGGGACATCGGCATCTGTATGGTGGCTGCCTTCGAGGGAGTGGTGGACCGGGGCCGTAGGCCGGAAGTCGGCGAGACGGTGCGGTTCTTGCCCGGACACTGCATGATGCAAAAGGTTCACTCCGGGGTGGTGGTGCACTCCGAAGGGAACAGACTGAGGATTGAAGCGATTGACCTGAAGGTGTGGTAGCAAAAGCGATACCTTTGTGCAAAGCATCAGTCAAAACGGAGTTATTTTGGATTTTGAGAAATTACAGGCAGGATTTGCTCCAGCCTTACATTTTTTTTTCAAAAAGTTTTCTATAAATCAATCAGCCCTCTGGCCGTCTTCTGATTGCTCTTGCGTGCACTGTGAAGCTTGTTGGGCCATGTTGCATCGCAGAAGGCCGGAGATGAACATGCCCGCTATCAAAACATGCTCTTTTTGCATGTTTTCCAATGCTGCCCTAAGTTGCTCGACAGCCGCTTCCTCGCTATTAACTTGATGATCGAAGAACAGTTTTTTGGTCATATCGCCTATCTGCATCATCTCCTCGGCTGGGATATCAAGGAAGCCACGGATGA
>CAZPUO010000234.1:0-4067 GCA_964589745.1 uncultured Methanotrichaceae archaeon | reverse complement strand
GAAAATTAAAGACACTGGAAGCCATTAGAATGAAGTTAGTGCCCATCTCTAAGAACAACCTTTAAAACTCAGGTAAATAGGAATCCTCTGAACATTACAAATTGTTCAAACTGAGATTTGAGGAATGCCTGAAGGCTCATACTGGATATCTTACTATGAACCAGATGGCAAGACTGCATCTTGAAGCCATGGATAGTTATCCAACCTTCAGGGCATTATGCATTTGAGGTGTCGGTAGTGAGGGGCTATCAGATGTTAGGATGGCCGGTTATGACCCTATTCATTTTTATCCTGGCCGTTTCTGCTGCCATGGGACAGGGCGTATCGAGCAATAATTTTCCCGGAGAGGCCCTTAGGCTCTCGCCGGGTCAGGCAATCCAGGAGAGCATCAGCAAGGCGGGAGAGACCGATTATTTCCTGCTTCCTGTTGACACGTCGGGTATCATCTCGATATCGTTGGAAAGTGCGCCTGCCGATATGAGGCCACGCATAGTTGTCACCAATGAGTACACAGGACTATGGACCAGCTCCGCGGTGGTGGCGGACAAGACCGCGACCAATGCAGGAGATTCCCTGGCCCTGGAGAAGGATGTGTTTGGCCCCAGCGGATATTGGATCGCCATCTCGGACGCCGATGGCAAGGCCCACAACACGCCATACTCATTGACGGCAGATTTCAAGCCGGCGCCTGATGCCAACGAGCCCAACAACCTGCCGGGCGAGGCGACCATTGTCAAGCCCAACCAGGTGGTTGAGGCTTACATCTGCCCGAGCAATGATCTGGATTACTATCGGCTTGACATCAACACCTCAGGAATCCTGACCCTGAAGGTAGAGAATGTTCCGGCAGATATGAAACCTCGCGCAATAATCACCAATGAGTACACTGGGCTTTGGACCGGCTCAGCTAATGTGGCTGATAAGACCGCAACTAATGCAGGAGACATTCTGACTCTTGAAAAGGATTTGCTAGGTCCCAGCGGCTACTACATTCAGGTGATGGATGCCGATGGCAAAGCTCATGCTGATCCGTATACCGTCACATTTGCTTTCGAGCCAGCACCAGATAATTATGAACCCAATAACGATATAGGCGATGCCGCGGAGATCAAGCTTGACGAGGCCGTCACTGCCTATATTTGCCCTGGAGATGATAAGGACTTCTACAAGCTCTACCTGAACAGCCCAGGAGTAGTGGTTCTGAAGGTGGACGGCGCTCCCGAGGATATGAGGCCATACATTTTGGTGCGAGACAAGAATAATCGACAGATCGCTGACAAGGCTGCAACCAATCCTGGTGATTCTCTAATCCTAGAGAAGGACTTGGGAGCTGGATGGAATTACTTCGCTATATCTGATGCCGATGGTAAGGCCCATAGCGAGCCCTACACCTTGAGTGTGAGCCTGAAGGCCAGTGTAGAGGGAGCCAAGTGAGATTTCTATTATGCGATGTTATGGAGGATGTAGCTCATGACTTGGATGTTTGGGGATAAGATAGACAGAGCTTCATCGAAACTGGAAACGGATTTGATGATGAAGAATCTAAAGCTCATTCAACGTAGATTTAATAGACAAAAACATTTGGGTCGCAGCCTCATAGCCTTGATCTGCCTAGCTCTTTTGCTCCTCTGCCAGGCCCAGGCGGTTGATACTGGGGTGCCACCCCAGGCTGAGAATCAGAGTAATGAGTGGGATCGACCATTTTCTCAGCCGTATTACTTGCTACACGGATATGGTTACGAAGATACATCAGATGCATCACTTAGTTTTGTGAAGAAAAATCTATGGTTCCTAAGCGACAGAGAGCCCACTGCCTGGGGGCAAATTACGATACGCGAGGGAGAAAATACAAAACTATGGTTTATTAATGAGACTCTAGGACCTTATAACACCCGCAGGGAGGTCTGCACTAGAGCGAATGGAATGACTGGTGGCCAAGATTTACCATGGGCCACTACTTCATCCGACGGCACAACTAGGTTTGTCTTGGCCAATCCGATGTCCTGTAAAGACTTATCATCAACAGGAGAAAACCGTTCAAATGCCTCCGATAAAGACTCCATAAGAGATCTGCTGATGCAAACCACAGGAGGTATAATTAGCGTCAAACCAGGGGATAAAATCACTCTGCCTCAAGAAGATAAGATTAACTTAATCGCCAAGTGCAAAGAATTCGTTTCACTTGTTAAAGGCAGCATGGGAGATGATCGGAATTTTACCACGGCCATCTATGCTTTAGCTTACATCAGAGCGAGAGGACATGACTACGAAGGATTTGATCGTAACACCATAGTAATAAATGCTTTAATCAATAGTGCTCTTGTTGATTTAATGAACTGCGTTTATACTTGTGAAAAGCTTTCTGAAGAGACTCGGACACCGCTGGCAAAATCGGCCTCTGATAGCTCTCTTTCCTCAGAATCTTCAATAAATCCATCCTACTCAGCAGCTAAGATCGAATTGGGACTGGAATCAGGACCTTTCCTTGTAGAGGTGGTCAACGATGAGGTTTACTTGAGCATGGAAACTGGCACAGCAACTGTTTCCTCGTCTGGAAAGAATACTTTTGGCGTGGCGTATGACCCATCTAACGGTACTACTTACGTAGCTGCTTATGATAGACCTGTCAGAGTACAGCCTACGAATAGCAATCTGGCTCCCTTTACCCTTGATGCAGGTCAGATAGTAGATGTAAGCTTAAAGGGAGCGGGGGCAGCAATGCCCATATATCGGCCTGGCACCAATGGAACCACTCCCGGATCTGGAGCAACGGGCGCGTCCGGGGCGGGCAATGCCACCGCAGGAAATGCCACCTCTGGGACCGCTTCAGGTGGCCAAATTACTCCAGGTGTTTCCGGCCAAGGAGCATCCCCAGGAGGTGTGCTCAGCCCAAGCGGCAACAACCAGATCGGAGACTCAGCCCAGGTCAGCCCAGGCCAATCCATCAGCCAGACCATAAGTCCCGCGGGCTCCAGCAACTTCTACGAGTTCCAGCTAGACAGCTCCGGGATCGTGAAGCTGAAGCTGGAAAACGTGCCCAAGGATATGAGGCCATATCTGAGCCTGTTCGATAAGAACATGGCCAGCATCTCGGAAAAATCGGCCTCAAACCCAGGAGACACTCTTGCCCTGGAGAAGGATGTCCAGGGCCCAGGCTGGTTCTACATTGAGGTCAAGGATAATCAGGGAAAGGCCTATAGCGAGCCCTACAATTTGTTGGTAGACTTCGAGCCAGCCCCGGATCAGTATGAGCCCAACCCCAACTTCTTCCGGGCTGCTGATGTTAAATCCGACGAGGATATCAATGCCTATATCTGCCCTTCCGGGGATGAAGATTTCTACAAGATCTTTGTGGATACCTCCGGAATCTTCAAGCTGAAGATGGACGGCGTCCCAGAGGATATGAAGGCCGGGCTGCAGCTATATGACAAGAGCTTTGGCAATGAGATAGCTTACGTCCAAGCCTCCAACCCAGGAGACAAGGTGAGCCTGGAGAAAGATGTCCAGGGTCCAGGCTGGTTCTTCATCAAGGTTAGAGATGCTGATGGCAAGGCCCACAGCGAGCCTTACAATCTGTTGGTCGCCTTCGAGCCAGCCCCGGATCAGTATGAGCCCAACTCCAACTTCTACCGCGCATCAGAGATAACGCAAGGCCAGACCATCACGGCGTACATCTGTCCTTCCGGAGATGAGGACTTCTACAAATTCTATATGGGCTCTTCCGGGATAGTGAAGCTGAATATGGGAAGCGTCCCAGAGGATATGAAGGCTGGACTGCAGCTGTATGACAAGAGCTTTGGCAATGAGATAGCTTACGCCCAAGCCTCCAACCCAGGGGACAAGGTGAGTCTGGAGAAAGATGTCCAGGGTCCAGGCTGGTTCTACATCAAGGTTAGAGATGCTGATGGCAAGGCCCACAGCAAACCCTACACTCTGACAGCCAGCTTCTAATCCAGAGGTCCGATAAGAACGCGTAAGTTGAAGTGAATGGATGGCCTGTGACGAGGCCATCTTTCTTTTAATACTTAGGGAGCGCGGAGGGTCACGAATTCCCCAACCTTCAGGTT
>CAZPUO010000233.1:0-4090 GCA_964589745.1 uncultured Methanotrichaceae archaeon | reverse complement strand
ATATTATATAAATATCTTCAGCTTAAATTATATTCTCCTTGTCATTGAAAGAACATCAGTTTTCTTAGCACAATAATCCGCATAAGTGATTTGACGTGAATCAACTAAATCTCTGGCAAGTTTTATTTTCTGAATTCTATCATAAATTTCTAACAGGCACTTTTGTTTATCTAAGTCGCCTAATGTCTTTGGAAGAATCAAATAGCGTTCGCTATAATTCAATACATCTGGTATCATAGAGTCCAGCTCGTGCATGAGTGCGGCGAGGTCAATCACGAAATCCTCTTTTCTCATATCTAATACACCTCTTCATCTTTCAGCCGGTTTTTGTTTCCTTAGGTTATACTTTTATCCAAAATAGAATCTGTATTCTATTGGCCTGCAATTTAAACTGGAAGTAGCCTAAGGCAAAATTACAATCGTAGCAAGAAGAGAAATACTACCCAATAGTCCGATCGCCGTCAGTAAAGTCTCTGTGTCTATTTCTATGATCATAATTTTGATGCCATGTTTGTTGTTTATGATTATAATTTTATCTGATATAGAATCCGTAAGATCGTTTCATCTATGGGTTCTATTTGGGAAATATGTATATTCTACGTGTTTGGTTCTTGGTACATTTAGGGCCATATATCATCACTCCATTAGCGACAAAACCCCTCAGAGTGTCACCGCATATGAGCCCTTATGTGGTGACATCCATACCCTCTCAGATACTCATAGCCGTACGTGAATGATACTAATTATTTGTCGAGCTATATAGATACGATATTTGTGGTGGCTAATGATTGATTGGAATTTGGGTAACGCTTCGCTTAGGGTTCTCTTAGTAGACGATAGTGACGTTATTCGAAAAATTACGGCGCTCATGCTTAAGAAGCTTGGTCATCATGTCGATCTTGCAACAGATGGTATCGATGCAATTGGAGCCATAGAAAATAAGTACTATGACCTTGTGCTTACTGATATTCAAATGCCTAATATGGATGGATTAGAAGCAATAAAAATCATACGTCGGCGATGGTGTCCAGGTCCAAAGATCATAGTTGTTACGTCTCTGTTTGATTATAGGGATGTATGTCTCGAAGCTGGTGCTGATGATTTTCTAATTAAGCCACTTAGGATAAAAATGTTGAGTAATTCAATCGAATGTCTCATGTCTATCCAAAACATTAACCTATTTATACCAAATAGTATGGATGATGTTGTGGATGTATCCTCAATTACTTAATTTTCATTGACATATTTAACTTTCTCTGGACCCTTGTTTTAGCCGCAGAAAGTGAAATATTAAACGATGGATCTGGAGCAATTGCTCCTGAGCTATCGGAAACAGCCTCCCGCCCATTGATTTATGAGAAAGACCCGAATATCCGCCACAAGGCAATGGAGCAGATTGTCAAAGTGGCCTCCTCCATCAAGTACCCGCCTTTTGTGCGATGATGGCTGCGGATTCGCCTTTGGATTCCTGCACACGTGCAGGAACCCTCTCTGCATATTGGTTACTTCCTTGCCGTTCCCTTGCCTCGATCCTCTCTTCCGCCTCGTAACGAGCCATCCACAGCCTTCATAATCATCTTTGTCCTATGTCCAAGTGACCCGGCAGACCCATGCTACTCCCCTAAGTTGCTTGGTACCTCTTCCGGGCCACAAGATAATTATTCATGATAGTTGCTTATAGATTATTGGGCGGAGGGAGATCGCCTAGTCCACTATCCTAACTTCGCCCTACCGCCTCTAAATATCTGGCCTGTAGCCCTTTGGCTCATTCACGGGCACGATTGTGGCAATAGCGTGCTTGAATACCAGGATCGGCCCTTTGGCGGTCTGGATACGGATCTCATAGGGGTTGTATCTATCCAGGGTGCCGGTAATTGGCTGGCCTCCAGAGACTAGGCGGATGGTGACCTTCTTGTCCTTGAGCTTAGGGATGAATCCGTTTGTCAATGGCTTCTTGTTAACTGATTCTCCGTCCATGGATTAACCTCTCTTCCAGAATTGCCACCAGCCTTTTTTCTTGATCTCCTCTTCCCCTGGCTTCAAGGATAGCTGGCTGATGCTTTGGGTGAGCTGAGCAATGTGCGCCTGCAAGAACGCAATCTCTTGATCTTTCTGCTTGATGGTATCCTGAAAATGCGCCTTATCGTGCTCTAAGAGGATCATGTCAGTGCGTGCATTTTCTAGCTCTGCCGTGTTCGTTGCTATCTGATCTTCTAATGCGCTTAGCTTGCGCCTAGCTTGCGCCGCGTCCTCTCGTGCTGATTCTTCAGCTTTCTTGAGTTTCTGGTTCTCCTTCCATAGGCTCTCATGGGTGATCTTTAGTTGCGCCAATTCAGGCGCAATCTGAGCCGCTTCTTGGCATGCTGATTCTTCAGATACTTTGAGGTGTTCGACCTCTTCTTTTAGACTATCATTATCACTTTGCAAGCTCTCAATGGTGATCCTTAACTGCGCCGCTTCTTGCGCCATCTTGGTCAGATCTGCGCCTTTAGAAAGCTCAAGAAGGCGCAAATATGCGCTTATTGCAGAACTAAGCCATTGAGCCCTACTGGTATGGTTTTTCTCTACTTCTTGGTCGATCTGCGCCAATGTGGGCTCATCAAAAGGCGCATGAATTCTTTGCATTGCTCCACCCTAGGCGCAAATATGTACCTTCTGAAAATAGCTTTTTTGGTGTCCAGCTTAAATTGGCTCAGACATTCATTGGATTGTGCGAATGGTATCTCATTGCGATTGCCCTTAATTTTTCTCTCCAGGGAATTCTCTGGTATGTGTTATCGCACGCCAAGCAACAGTAACAAGGTTCGTGCCAAAGAAAATACCGGATAACACAAGTGCTGGCAATGCCATCTGGATATATGTCCCATTAAGCCCTAGATATTGATAACTAAGAGCATAACCTGAAGACAGGATCATTCCAATATATGACCAATATGTGTAGGTTATGTTTGCATGGCGGCGATCGTATTTACGGATTTTATTGTTTATCTCAAGAACGCATTTTTTTAGTTCATCGCCTCTGGCCATTTCGTTTATTGTGATTTTGCTTAGCTCGTAATTTTTGCATTTTGTAGTTTTTTCAGTGCAATTTATACAAAATGGAATTAGAACTAAGGCGCTCCCGCATAAACCCACGAAGATGCTAAAAAAAATGTTCGCGGTTGAAAACACATCAGGCGCGCCGGGGCTCATTTATTCTTCACTTCGAGCCATTATATCAGAGGAGGCCCCGATTATAAGTCCCGCAATTCCACCAAAGGCAAGCCCAGCGGGGCCAGCCACGGCGAAACCGAGTCCTGCTCCGCTCAGAGTCCCGGCTACTGCTCGGATTCCCCGCGGCGCGTCTTTTTCGTGTACCTTTGAAACACCGCGATCCGCGTCGCAGCTTTTGGATTTCATATTTCCAACTTCCGGTATTTTTAAATAAACGCCCCGCAGCTTGCAGCCGGGGGGGTGCGATCTGATTCGAATAAGGGTAAGCCCTTTCAAGGGCCTGCTCCAATGGAGCACTGACAGCGAACCCGTGTAGGTATGTAACCCTATCAAGGGAATGCTTGCGTTTGCCAGGTGGCAACGTGCTTAGCTTCCCCATTTGGCCTCGCCAAGGCCGCGCCTTAGCCTGCTATCAGGAAACTCTTCACATTAATAAGCAGTTGGATCGTATATGAATTTATTGAAATTATATCTTGATCGCCAGGGCTTCAGCCTTCAGCATCCTGGCCTTCTGCAGGGCTTCGCTTCGACTCATCCTCTCACATCTCCCTAAGTGCACGTTCCGCACCTTGCCTCTCTCTCTCCAGTTAGCCATCCAGTACCGATAAGACCGGCTGCCTTTCTTTATGGTCTTGACCTTCTTTATTTGCCAGAGATGCAAATCTTCCAGCCTGGCCGCTCCCTTCAGGGCCTCAGATTCGGCCTTCAGCACATCCGCCCGGCCTTCCAGCTCGCGGGCCTTCTCTCCTGCATCGGATAAGGTCTTGGCCGCCTTCATCGCTGCCTTTGCATCCCTGACCAGCTCCCCGGCCTCTTTTTTCATGGCTTTTGCTCTCGCTCCCGCCTCTGTTTTGTGCATGGCAATTAGTTCTATTAC
>CAZPUO010000232.1:0-4122 GCA_964589745.1 uncultured Methanotrichaceae archaeon | reverse complement strand
GGCGAAAAGACTGTTTCCATAGCCATCGACATACTTGAGCTGTATCATCCGCCTTCCGTGATAATCCGCAGCCCTCAGGATGGAGATATCTTTACGGCCTCTCCGAGTACTACTCCCCCTACAGCAGTGGTACCCGTCCATGTCACAGCTTCCGGATTTGTTGCCACAATTAGCTTGGAAGACGTCACCACAGGTTGGCATGACATACAATCCTGTCCGTCTGGCGAAGCTGATTGTCCCGTTACATTCTTGCCGGTGCTCGATGTAGGCATTCACACCTTTATCGCCAAAGCCAACGAAAGTCCGTTGGGCAAGGGCAAAACCTGTAGGTCTCTTCCTGTTGTAATTACGGTTAACCCGCCGGAGCCTATCGTGGAGATCACGAGTCCTTATGATGGACAGATATTCACGGCTCCCACAAACATAACCATCGACGCAGATATCACCGACAGCCATCATATGAATGTCGTAGAGTTCTTTGCCAATTCCAAGAGAATTGGAAAAATTGAGAACGAATCGCCTGAGAACGAATTGACTTACTCCTTTGACTGGAAAGATGTCAAGCCTGGGGTATATAACCTGGTGGTGAAGGCCACAGATGATCAGCCCAGTACAGCTTATTCCAAGTCCATCCTGATCGTCGTCGTGCCAGTTAAGGCCCTGACAAAATCTGATCTGGTCATAACCAAGAGCTCCTCTTCAGATCCAGCGCCAAGTGGCGGGCTGCTGAATTATCTGCTAACTGTTACCAACAGGGGGCCTGATAGCGCCACCGATGTAACAGTCCAGGATTACCTGTCACCAGACCTGGTATATGTGTCTTCAAAGGCCACCCAAGGCAATTACGCCGGAGGAATTTGGAGTGTGGGCAGCATAACCAAATATCGCAGCGCAAAGCTGGTTATCACCGTGCGGACCCCAGCTGAGGTGCCGCCGGGACAGATCTCCAATACGGCGTATGTGTACGGAGCGGAGCTTGATCCTGACAACTCCAATAACCACGCCACAACGTACACCAGGCTGAGAGCAGGTAACGTCTCTCCTTGATGAAATGCTCGATTTTGCGGGAGGCCATGCCTCCTGCAGCACAAAATTTTTCCCTTAGGATGCCCGATGCTCGCGGCTATCGGTAGGTGTGGCAATTTTGTTAAGCTTTTGTTTGTTTAGCTTCTTGTTACTTGTTCTACCTGAAGTTGTTTCCCGTAGGCCAAGCATTCTGAGAACAAAATGCTCTTTTGGCATGGTTTTCCTGATGTGATCTTCCAGGAATTCCGCTAAGCGATGTAGGAGACGCTGGATCTATCAAAGCCCTTCACTAGTTCGAGGCCTGCATCATCGGGTTTCCAGGCTATATCTGGGTAAGCCAGGTGCTTGATGAAGCCTTCAGTGTTGGCTGCTATCTGTGTGGCCAGGTGCTCTTCTCCCAGGGCCTCTCTGGTGATCTGATGAACCTTGGATTTTACCATGCTCTCATCCAGGTAGCCGAGAGAATGAATGTATTCATGCAGCAGGACGTGAAAGACGTAGGGCTTATAAAGCTCCGGTCGAGTCTCTCTGATCCTCTGCAGAGGAATCTTGTTCAAGACGATGACATTTGAGCCCACGGTGAAGAAACCCCCGAAAAACCCTTGCGGGTGATTTCCCAGATCCGCCATGCCCAGCATCAGCCCTCCCCTGCTCTTACCAATGCGGTTCAATACCAATGATTTAACCACTTCAAAGATATCGGCTAACGACTTTGCCTCATCCAGGCGGGTAATATAATCAATTCTCATTCTGGGAATAGGTAGCTATGTCCAGGTATTTAATACTAACTCGAAGTTACTAACAATTGCAAAGCTATGAGCCAAATCGAGTTGAAGGAGATATGTTAAGTGTTGATCAGGATACCAAATACACTCCTACTGCTATCAAGAAAAGCGCCGAGATTTTCAGAATCAGTGTCCTGGAATCCAGCTCTTCTTTCAGGATTCCTGGCACGAATATGCCCAGGAGAATGACATAGAGGAGGGTTAGGAAAGGCTGAAGAGCGGCCACACTGGAGACCAGAGACACGGACCCGACGGCATAAGCGAAGATGAATGAGCCTCTTCCCAGAAAATCGAAGAGTTCATCGGCCAGGAGAGCCGAAAACAAGAACGCTCCTCCGCGATAATAGCGGAAAGCTTCTCTCCGGATCTCTTTTAGAGCCAGCAGCGGCAATGCCACTAGCAGATTGCCGAGAGAGGACCACATGATCAGATGCCATTCGTCCAAGAAGGCTAGAAGATATTTGGAAGCTATCGCATACGCTGCAGTGAAGATCCAAAAGAAAACCATATACTTCAGCGCTGGCGAAAGGATCAGCCTTCCTCCTGGCAGACCCGGACGGTAGGAGATCAAGAGAGCGCTCAACACCAGGAGAGCGCCCCCGGCATAATCTATGGCTGTCAGAATCTCGCCCAAAAAGAGAAATGATCCTAGGAAGACAAACACAGGGAAGACATAAACCAGGGCCGCCACTCTGGAGGTCTCCTCGATCTGAAGGGCACGCAAATATGAGATCCAGAGTGCCACCTGGAGGCTGCCGGCTGCCATGGCATAAAAGGAATAAGGATAGACGAACCCCAGTCCCGCGAAGAGAAAGATCCCGATGGCGAAGATCTGCTGCAAAATTATGAGGGTCACAAGATAGGCCAGGGGATTTCTGACGTATTTTCCAAGGATGAACTTGTCGATGATCCCGGTTACGGCTAGGGACGCGGCGCCTGCCATGGAGAAGAAAAGCCAGTTCACAGAAATGACAATCTGGACCTTCCAAAATATACCTTTCGCGCTGGGAAAAAAAATTCTTTTGAGCTTTTGGCCTTAGAAAGGGTCTGCAGAACGCTCTTCATCACAGAAAAGCCTACAGAAGCTCTTGGACTCATGAAGAGTCCGTGGAATGCGTATACGCCTTGGGAAGATTCAAGTATTGCCGCACTGAAAAGCTCGATTCACTGCCGCTCACGCAGAAGCGGAATATTTGGGATTTAAGGGACTAGGGTTTATTCGCACATCGGCTTTCAATGGATTTCACTAGCGCGTATAATGTTTCATTTACCGGCACACTGATCCCGTGCTTTCCGGCCAGCCGAATCACGTAGCCATTTATGGAATCGATCTCAGTCGTCTTCCCTTTGGATACGTCCTGGAGCATGCTGCATGTGTTCATAGAGGTCTTTGCAGCCACAGAATGAACTAGCTCCAGGACTCTTTCTTTGTCAGCTTCCACGCCCTCCTCCTTCGCAACGCTCACACATTCTTCGATGATGCTTCCGACGGTGCTTTGCAGGGGCTGTGAAAGGACGATCGCATTCTTTTTGCCTGTCATGGCGGTTATCGGATTTATCACGGCATTGACAAAGAGCTTGTTCCATTGATGCTTCTTGAAATCGGATGCGAACTCAGTCTCGAAGCCCTTCTCTTCGAATCTTTCTTTGAGGAATTCCCTGATACCCTCACCGATTCCCTGCTCAAAGATGGTTTTGCCCTTTCCCTTCAGCTCAATCAAGCCGTCTTCAGAGAATTTTACTCCCGATGAGGTTATTCCCTCAAAGACCTGGCCGGAAGATAGACCCAGCATATCAAATACTTCTCGGTTGCCCATGCCGTTCATTAGGAGGAGAAAGCTGGCGTTCTTCAGCTTTCCGCTCAATAGTGACGACTTCTTCAGCTCGTCGCAGACTCCGGGCAGAGAATAAGTCTTAACGCATACTACTACCAACTCGGGCAGGAAGCCGGATCTTTTAAGCTCATCGAGGCTGGAAAAGCAGTTTTCGAACTGGACTGAACTTGAGACGCCAAGAAAATTTATGCGCAGGCCATTATCTCTTATTTTATCCATGTGGCTCTTCCTTCCCAGCAAGGCCACGTTTTCAATCTTCCCGCTTTCTGAATTCTTGGCATCAGAGAGAATGTATCCTGCCAGTGAGCCAATAGCGCCTGCCCCGTAGATCAAAACGTTTACCATGCCATCCTCATTGGTTACGGATGACATTGTTGGCTGATATAATCTTGCTCCTGGAATTATTCTGGCGACATGCTGATTATCTTTGAAGAATACATTTCTTCAAGGGTTTGACTTCGAGGCCTCTATAAATG
>CAZPUO010000231.1:0-4128 GCA_964589745.1 uncultured Methanotrichaceae archaeon | reverse complement strand
GTGGACCATATGCGATGCCCGAGACCCGGTGCGAAATAATGCAGGTCGCTGATGCCTTCCGCGCCAAGATGCGGAAAGATATTCGTCATAAAAGACGAAAAGCGGAGATCAAATGCACGGTCTCGCTTGATACGAGGGACCGAATCGAGAAGCTGGTGGAGAAGGGGAGATTTCCGACCATCAGCGATGCTGTGGAGATTGCTCTGGAAGAACTGATACACAAGATCGAAGGTGGACCATATGCGATGCCCGAGACCCGGTGCGAAATAATGCAGGTCGCTGATGCTTTCCGCGCCAAGATACGGAGGGGATTGCTCTGGAAGAACTGATACACAAGATCGAAGGTGGACCATATGCGACCCGATGCGAAATAATGCAGGTCGCTGATGCCTTCCGCGCCAAGAGGCGGAAAGATATTGGTAAACGATAGCGGGAAATAACGCGAGGTACTGAGATGGTAGTTGAATTAGCGCGAATTACTGAAATGGCAGAGCTTGAAGGACATAACACGGAGATCAAATGCGCGGTCTCGCTTGATACGAGGGACCGAATCGAGGAGCTGGTCGAGCACGGGAGATTTTCGACCATCAGCGATGCCGTGGAGATTGCTCTGGAAGAACTGATACATAACATCGAAGGTGTACCAGATGCGATGCGCGAGACCCGGTGCGAAATAATGCAGGTCGCTGATGCTTTCCGCGCCAAGATACGGAGGGGATTGCTCTGGAAGAACTGATTCACAAGATCGAAGGTGGACCACATGAAATCCGGTACGAGACAATGCAGGCCGCTGATGCCTTCCGCGCCAAGAGGCAGAGAGCCCAAGAGGCGGAGAGCTATTGGTAAACGATTGCGGATACCAGAGTTCTACCTGACCTGACCACGCATCTTTTCGTAATTTTTGAGTCCTGGAGTTCATAAAGAGACCGCTTGACCTCCTTGTTTATTCCCATAATGGGATTTTAGATATCTGAACATGCCCACGAAGGATATGCTCCAGAGTATTACTGCAACTAGTGCCGTTATCACGTTCGCAGTTATTACCCAATACGTTCCTGCTGAGGCTGTCTCCCCCATCAAGATCCTGCTTGCCACAGATGCAGCAATGATGGCCACTGCTAAGCTTGCTGCGCATGAAAGCAGCAAATAAGACCCGGTATGTTTATTCCCATAATGGGATTTTAGATGTCTGGTCATGCCCACGAAGGATATGCTCCAGAGTATTACTGCAACTAGTGTCGTTATCACGTTCGCAGTTGTTACCAAATACGTTCCTGCTGAGGCTGTCTCCCCTATCAAGATCCTGCTTGCCACAGCTGAAGCAATGATAGCCACTGCTAAGCTTGCTGCGCATGAAAGCAGCAAATAAAATCCGTTATCTCCTCCGCGTCCGAGATTCTCGCCCAAACAATCTCCGCCAAAATCTCCTTGGTGGATTTCAATTTCGTTTTTTCTCATCTCTACTACCTCCAATCGCGTAATTTGGTCCTCAATCATCCACAACAGATGACTGGTGTTCATAACCTTCAGCAGGTCCTAAATTCCTTTTAGGTCCGATAATATCTGTTTTACGCCCATGATATATAAATTTCACGGTTTTTGCCTGAGTATACTAGGTTTATGAAGATCATAATCCGCAAAAAGGTTGATTGAAACAGTACATCCACTATAATAAGTATTGAAATCCCACATAACCATTTTAAGGTACCTTTGATTTGGTTTTGGAGGAGGGGCAAGTCTAATTAAATGGGGATGAAAACTTATATAACCATTTGATAGTTATCGATCCCAAGTTCTAAGAAGTTTGTCCGTCACCGGTGGACCAAAGAACTACCTCCAGATGAGCCAGAGGAGAGGGCAGAGGCAAGACCAGGCCCAAAGGTGGACCAATAACCAGCATCGTGCGGTCTATGGGTGACACAAAAGTGGACCGATATGCTCCGTCCATGCGCGACGTTACGGCAAGTGAAGGGATATTTTCCCTCCCTATATACACAACACTTTTGCCTATATGGGGAGTATAGCCTGCATTCCGGAGTAAGGATCAAATAGCTGATTATTTTCTAGATATCGATTCTCCAAATTGAAGCTGAAGACAAAGACGCCAATCTGAGATATGTTGAATGGACCTACAATTCCTCGCGAGGAGTTCTAAAAGGTGGAGTCTATTCAGCGCACGGGCCAAGTTGCGAAAAGAGTTCTAGATACTTATATAAAATCCCAGGCAAATATTCAGTCCAGGCGCAAGCAATCGACGAACAAGGTGAAAGAGCCGAGGTTAGCTGGAATGTAACGGTAACCTGATCGAGCACGACGCCAAAATGAAAAGCTGTATCTCTGCTTACCCTTGGACATCGCTTCTATCAATTTTTTCTTCATCTTTCGCAAGCTTGGGCATGACCTGGCGATGGAACTGAGTCTACAATAGTGATTTGGTCCATACCGCTGTCAAGCTATCTGGAAATCTCTGTATCCTGACGCCCAAGGTATTGACTTGCAGCATCCGCTTGAGCACTCATGTCAAAGAAGGATTCAAATTCAGGGCTAATCGACCCTAAGTGATGCCAAAAAGAATCCGCTGAAGCTTAGCCCCAATAACGCTTGATGGCTGGAGCCTTCCTCGGGCAATCTTTAATAATAGATCTCTCAAAGGGAGTTCTGTGGCCGGTGAGGACGAGGAGATTTTACAGAAAATAGAAAAGATAGTTGCCGCCATGATGACTGCCAGAGATCTCGTGCTGCAGGGGGAGCTGATGGAAGGCTGCGAGGCATCCATCGATGGAGTCAGGATTTACGTGGGGAGATACTTCGGCCCTATGGGATCTTCGGAGCCGGAAGAGCGCTCATGCGGTGCCTTCAGCCGATCTGTTCCCATCCTGCCGTATATCGTCTCCTTCCAGGTAGGAAGAATGCCAGCCAGGAAGAGGCCGCGCCTCTCCATTATATGCACCTTGGGCCTCGGCGATGTTCTGGCAAGGTGCCCATCCGATTCTGAGGGGAGGCTGGATTTGTTGAAGGACTTCAATTTAGGCCGGAGGCCCAACAGCGAGAGCGCTAAAGGATTCCGCCATCTGGAGCAAATATTTGCAGAATGGAATATGAATGTGGACCTCTACAGGTTTACAGAACTCTATTATGTTGTCCTATCACTGCCTATTGAGAAAATATCCCATGGCAAGGATATCTGATGGAAGGCTAATTTGAAGATAGCTCGTCTCCCCAGGTCTCATCGCTCTTCTGGAGGTTGTCCAGGTCCTGGCTGTCAAAGACCACCAGCTCGAAGATGACCTCATTTTCTGCGGCCTTGGCCACAACTCCCCAGCTCTCCTCCATCTCTTTGAATATTTCCTCGTCCAGCTCCAGGCCGTGTTCGAGCTCAAAGCCCTGCACCTCCTCCAAGGAGAAGCCGTGATCCGCGGCTGCCTTCGCCTTGATCTCCTCGAACATCTCTGCTTCTTCGGCGGCCAGAAGAGAGATCCAAAAGCCCTCGATCTTGTCCTCCCAGAACTCTATCTGGAGGAGGAAACGCCAGGTTTCCTCTTCGATCTCCATCATCCCTTTGCGCTTCAGATCCTCCACAAAGGCTTTCGAGAGCGTGAGCTTGTCTGCCGCCTGATGCATGGCCTCGAATAGGGGAGAGTGGACTATAACCACATCATCGATGATCTCATTCCAGAGATCGTAGGTTAGGCTGTACAAGGCCGAAAGCTCCCGAAAGTGAGGTTTTTGACTGCGGCAGATCCTGGCAGTGGGCCAGCAGATCCATTCAATCTCCTGGCCTCTTGGCCACTTTGAGATCGGAGACGAAGTCCTTCATCAGATTCCTGTTTCTCAGGACTGCCGCCGGATGGTAGGTCACAAGAAAGCGATCCTGCCAGATCTGGCCGCGTAAAGATGTGACGCCCTGCTTTCCCAAAACGGCCTGCGTGGCCACGTTTCCCATCAGGCATACGATCCGGGGATTCAGCACCTCCATCTGAGCTTCAAGATAGGGGCTGCATCTTTCGATCTCGTGGCGCTTGGGCCTTCTGTTGTCAGGGGGACGGCATTTGATCACGCTGGTTATGAAGACCTCAGATCTCTGCAAACCTGCCTCTGCCAGCGCCTTGTCCAGGAGCCTTCCCGCCC
>CAZPUO010000230.1:0-4130 GCA_964589745.1 uncultured Methanotrichaceae archaeon | reverse complement strand
GGTACTGCTTCCCGTCTCTGATATTCTCCTAACAGTGACCAGCGGACTGGCGGCCGCGGGCATGCTGTATGCGGCACTGCATTCATCGGGAAGGTCCCGAAGGGCCTGGATGGTTCTTGCCGCGGCCCAAATTGCCAACACCTTTGCAGAAAGTGCCTGGGCTGTGATCGAGGTCATCTTCCATCAAAATCCGTTTCCTTCCATAGCAGACGTCGGTTATCTCATATTCTACCCACTCTTCGCCGCAGGCATCTTTCTCTTGCCAGAGGTGCCTTTCTCTCCTCGCGAGCGGCTCAAGGCCCTCCTGGATGCTGCAATTGTTGTAGTATCGGCCACCTTGGTATTCTGGGTCTTTATGATCGCCCCGGTGATAACTTCCAATGAAGGCATCACCCTGGAATTGATGGTTTCTGCAGCCTATCCATTCATGGATCTGATTCTGTTCTTTGCTCTGATGGAGCTTCTCTTGAGAAAGCTCAACTCTGCAGAGCGTACTCCATTGCTCGTGCTGGCCTTTAGCATGGTGATATTTTTGATCTCGGATGCTTTATTCAGTATCCAGACACATCAGGGAACTTTTATTTCCGGCGGCCTACTCGATATCGGCTGGCTGGCAAGCTATTTGGCGTTAGGATTGGCAGCAGTGCTGCGAGTAAGCGCACTACCTTCGGATCAGGCAATTGCATCCGATTCCATCCTTAGCAGGGGCGTTGAATGGATTCACTATTTGCCCTATCTGGTAATAGCAGCCGCATATTCACTTCTCATCTGGGGTCACAATTACTCGCGTTTCATAAACTATTATGTCGTGGCTGCGTCGGTTGGACTCATCATCGGATTGATGTTTATTCGTCAGAAGGTGACATTTATGGAGACTAACCAACTCCTTGCCATGACTGTCTCAGAGATTGAGGTGCGCAAGCAGGCCGAGGAAGCCCTGCGTGAATCAGAGCAAGAAAAAGCAGCCATTCTTGGCGGCCTGAAAAAGGTGGCAGTAGAGTACCTCGATCTCCAGATGCGCATCGTCTGGGTTAATACCTCCGTCCGAGAGTCTCTCGATCTTCCCGATGACAAAATGAAGGGAGAGTACTGCTATAATATTATCGAAGGGATCGAGACTCCCTGCTCGGGCTGCACTGCCTTAAAAGCTCTCCAAACAGGCCAATCGCAAGAAGGAGAACTGGTCACTCCGGATGGAAGAACCTGGCTGTCTCGTAGCAGTCCGGTAAGGGACGCAAAGGGGAATATCACGGGAGTAGTCCATGTAGCCTTAAACATCAGCGGTCGCAAGAAGGCGGAGAGTGCCCTGAAGGAGTCCGAACGACGGCTGGCGAGCATTATCGATTTCCTGCCCGATGCCACTTTTGTTATCGATAAAGAAGGAAGGGTGATATCCTGGAACCGTGCCATCGAGAAAATGACCGGCATCAGGGCCGAGCAGATCTTGGGCAAAGGAAATCATGAATATGCTCTGCCCTTTTATGGGGAGCGCAGGCCAATTCTCATAGATATGGTTGTCAGATTCGATTCTACTTTTAAAGAGAGATATGGCAACTTCAAAAGGCTGGAAGACGGCACCCTGGTGGGCGAAGCATACATGCCTAAGCTGAAAGATGGAGGAGCTTATCTCCTGGGGAGCGCATCGGCGCTCTACGACTTGGATGGAAATATCTGGGGAGCAATCGAATCTATCCGAGACATTACGGAACGAAAGCATGCGGAGGAAGCCCTGCAAAATTCCAAGGAGAAGGCTGAATCGGCCACGCGCGCAAAATCCGAATTTTTGGCCAACATGAGCCATGAGATCCGCACACCAATGAACGCCGTCATAGGCATGACAGGTCTCCTGCTGGACGAGAACCTTACCGCAGAGCAGAAGGAGTATGTTGAGACCATCCGCAACAGTGGAGACACTCTGCTGGCGATCATAAATAACATCCTCGATCTTACCAAGATCGAAGCACAGATGGTACAGCTGGAGCGCCAGCCCTTCGATTTGCGAGACTGCATCGAGTCATCTCTGGATCTGGTGGCAGCAGATGCCAACAAAAAGGGCCTGGACACAACATACACGATCCAAGAGTACACTCCGACAGTGATTTTGGGCGATCCTACCAGGCTCAGTCAGATTTTGTTAAATTTGTTAAGCAACGCTGTGAAGTTCACAGAAAATGGCGGGGTCGCCATATCGGTATCCAGCATAAGACGGGAGGGCAATAACTACGAAATCCATTTTGCGGTGAAGGACACTGGAATCGGAATACCCAAGGACAAAGCGGGCCGCTTATTCCAGTCCTTCAGCCAGATTGATGCATCGACCACTCGCAGGTATGGCGGGACTGGTCTTGGCCTTGCGATATGCAAGAAGCTTGCAGAGATGATGGGTGGAAAAATTTGGGTCGAGAGTGAGGACGGCAATGGTTCCACGTTTCATTTTACAATACAGGCCGAACCGACACTCTGCGAGCCTATTGATGTAGGTAAGGCGGCTTCCTGGCGGGAGTTCCATTACCATGGGAATGTGGATGCTGACTTGCGCATATTGCTTGCAGAAGATAATGTAGTAAACCAGATGGTGACTCAAAGGATGCTCAGTAAGTTTGGATGCAG
Organism: uncultured Methanotrichaceae archaeon; assembly: GCA_964589745.1. Taxonomy (GTDB): domain Archaea; phylum Halobacteriota; class Methanosarcinia; order Methanotrichales; family Methanotrichaceae; genus Methanothrix. The sequence goes on along the minus strand of CAZPUO010000230.1, from coordinate 1,520 downwards.
GGCAGATGTAGTGAGCAACGGGATTGAGGTGTTGCAGGCCCTGGGATGCAGGCCTTACGATGTGATCTTGATGGATGTACTGATGCCTGAGATGGACGGCCTGGAAACTACCAGGGAAATACGCCAGAGATGGCCAAAAGGTCCCCGGATAATCGCTATGACTGCTTCGGCTCTCAAAGGAGATCGTGAGGCATGTCTGGCTGCCGGAATGGATGGCTATATAAGCAAGCCAACTAAATTGGCGGAGCTGAAGGCAGCTCTGGAGACCTTCGGCCACAGTGTTTGTGAATGATATAAACAAAGTTTGACTTTTGAAACCCGGTAGACCCGACGGAATACATTTAAGCAGATTCATGCGTGGGATGGTTCTCTGGAAAGGCAAGCCTGCAACATCCCAGTATCTCAGATATGCGAATTGAGCGGCTGCACAGGAAGGATTAACCTCTTCAAATCCGAGAAGGTTACGAATATACTATGAAATCTCTCATGGACAGGATCATAGATTCAGGCAGAGTCTTCGTCTTTGGAATAGCCGGCGACAGCGGTTCTGGCAAGACCACAATCTCTAGCGGCATAAGGAGGATACTGGGTGAGGAGATGGTGGTCGCTTTCTCCACTGATGACTATCACAGTCTGGATAGAGAGCAGCGCAAGCAACGAGGCATCACGCCTCTTCACCCTGAAGCCAATCACCTCGATCTGCTGGCGGACCACCTGGAGGCTTTGCATCGTGGTGAAGCCATCGAAAAGCCGGTGTATGATCACAGCAATGGTGAGATAAAAGGAACTGTGGCCTTCGGCCCTGCTCCGGTGGTCATCGTGGAGGGACTGCTTCCTTTTTACACCGAGCGGCTGAGAAATACGATTGATTTCAAGATCTTCGTCGATCCGTCACGGACGGTAAAGCGACTCTGGAAGGTCCGTCGCGATGTGGGCGAGAGGGGCTACCGCCCCGAGCAGGTCATGGCCGAGATACTGCAGAGGGAACCGGATTATAAGTTGTACGTGGACATTCAGAAGATCTATGCAGAGATCGTGATAAAGATCCAGGAGTCCAGGTTCCATCCCTCCCTTCTGGAGGCGGGATTCCAGCTGGATTGGTACTCGGTGCGGCTGATTCAGCAGATGCTCGATCAGCCGATCTCGGAGGTGGATCTGACTATAGACCTGAGCAAGATCCTGAGGAACTCGGAGCATGAATTCTCCATCGAATTCCAGCGCGATGACTACTACGGGAAAAAGGTGGGGATCATGACCATAGACGGCGAGATCCACCAGTCCATGATCGCCGAGCTGGAGCGAAGGCTGGGGGACTCCCTGGGAACTCATGCTATCATATCCGACCGGCGGCAGGAATACGTGAACGCCATAGGCATGGCCCAGCTAATCCTGACCTGGAGCTGTCTGGAGAAGCTGGAGAATCTCCTGAGGAAAAGCTAAACGATCACAGTTTGTCCAGCGATCGTTTCACGAAAGAAACAGGCCGGATGCTCGCGACTTCAGTCGTGAGAGGAAGGCCG
>CAZPUO010000229.1:0-4182 GCA_964589745.1 uncultured Methanotrichaceae archaeon | reverse complement strand
CGGTTTTCATGCTCATCCCCGCAGCGAGCTGCGGGGTATTCACTTAAAAATAAAGTCGCGCTACCATGATCAACAAAGACCGTCAATAGATTCCACGGCTATTAATCCGTTTCATCCTTATCTCCAATAACTGCGTCCTTAAACTGATTTCTTTTCCACCAGGCAACAATAAGTGGGCTGATGAAAGTTATTGCGTAGTATAAATATACGTCCAGCTTGTAATAGCCGTCTGCCGGCTCAAATGCTTTAACAATAAATAGATAATCAAAAACAACAGCTATTATTGTCCAAATAACAGCTAAGATCAAATAATACTGGAAACTATCTGCTCTCACTTTTTTAAATAAGACCCAAAAAGTGATTATTACACCGATTGGCATTATAACCCAACCAATCAGCGAGACGGGAAGCAGAAAGATAAGAATAATACCAAGAACATAGCCGATGAACCAAAGAGCCAGTCCCCAGCCTAACGAATCTTTTAATAATTGTTTATGCATCTTATTTCCTCTTAATTTGGGAATGTGATGTTCGAAAATCCGCGCAGCAACATGATCTTGCACATCCTGGTTTTAGCCTTATTCTCTACCCCCCAGATACGAACATTTTATGACTTGCGAAGTTATATACGTTTATATTCGCCTCTAGAAAGAAAATAAAAATAGGTTGATAGGCTAGGGACTCACTTGATCTTTTTCTGAAGCTTCTTGAGCTTCTTCTTGGCGGATTCGCTACCCAAAGCTGCCTGCTTCGAGAGCTCTTCTGCCTTGGCTTTCTTCGCTTTGTTCAGCTTCTCCATCTGTTTCTTACTCGTTGGCATACAGTCACCTCGCTACGCCTTTGGCCGATTCTCTTTGCTTTTCCATCTTAAAATTATCCCTATATCGTTGTACTAACCTATAGAATCTTTGAATGAAGGAAAACTCATCTATACATCACGTATTCTCCGAAAAAAACAGTTCTAGCTTTTGCGTTTGTTTGAGGATTATTAACTCGGGCCAGTATAGGCATGATACCATTTGGAGTGTTTCTGAACTGCCTTGCCTGATCTTGCTTGATATATCTGTGCGCCGCCTTAAATGCATTTAGCTATGAATTTAAATAGTAAACTTTACTAACGACCCACGTCTTTATACATGTTGAATGCCAATATTGGAATCGGCAAAAGTCGCGTTGACTCTTGGAGGGAAGACCATGAGAATCTTTAAGCCATTCTTGATGCTATTGGTCCTAGTCGTAGCAGTATGGTTTTGTGGTGTCCAAGGGCAATATAATATGCCCGCGGTATCGGCTCCAATTTCCTATATCAGTGCTCCTGAACAGACTGCGATCTTAGGCAAGGTACCGGCTACCATCAATCTCGCCGCTCAGCAGCAATCAGTGCCCAACTCGCAATACCAGGCTGTCGCCAATAATGCAGGTCCGTCCTTGTGGATACAAGATGCCGGGAGCCGGACACAGTACGTTGTGATTCCTCAGGGGATAACAGTCACACTTATTGCGGTCTCTCCTGCAGTTGGCAGCGGGTACCTCAGCGAGATAATCAATGGAACGGCATATAACTCCAACTTCTACTTCTACCGCAACAGCCAATTAACCTTTTACTCTGATGCAATTGGGCAGCACGTTCTTTCCTTCACCATAAACGGCCAATCAAGCAACCAGGTGACTATAAATGTGATAGCCTACGTGCCTTTGCAATATTATCTACCACCATATAGTTCTCCTGCGCCATATAATTACCCTGTACCCAACTATCTGCAGAACTACTATTATCTGCGGAACTACTATGGTTCTGAGCTTCATTATCCGTGCTATGGATATGGATGGTATTGGCCTCGATTTTACTGTCGACATGATTGGTTATGATTCGGCATACTCCCATGGTTGAATGCGCCCTAGGGTGCCGATCTATTTTTATGGTATACTTCTAGCCTGCTGCGGAAAATATCCAGGCAATAGTAATACTTTGGCTTGCGGCCTACCAAATGCACTGCATAATCTGCCTCATAACATCAGAATTATTGAGCTGGAGTGATATTTATAAAAATATCTCATAGACTTATGGGTGGGAATTACCAGAAAGAAGGGAAATAGATTTCTTGCAGGTTACACGTGGTTCCTGTGGTATGCAGCTGTTCTATTTTTCATTGCAGTCGAAACCTGAGCATCGCTACCCTGAAGAAGCATTGCAGGTATTACGCAATAAACCAGTTAGATTACAGTTATGAGGTAGCAGCCCATGAAGAACGTAAAAATGGTTTCATCACAACAATATTCGCCGAAAATGACCAAGGATTACAGCCGGATTTCAGATACGGCCCGTGCGGTGGATGCAGAGGTACTGCCCAGGATGTCATCTTACATCCGGCGTATATCGCCACAGATCGCCGCCATGAGCGCCGGCGAGGTGTTTATGATCGCCGATTACGGCGCCGCAGACGGCGTGAATTCGAGCGAGTTGTTTGAAGCAGTCATCCGTCAGATTCACGAGGTGAATCCCAAGCTGACCATCAAATTAGTCTATATTGATCTGGCGGATCCAGCGAATTTTGAGACGTTCTGGGCAACCTCGGCATTAGCGAAATTAAAGCACGTAGAGGCCCAATATATCCAGCGGTCTTTTCATGAACCATTTCCGGAGATAGCAGGCAAACTCCAGATCGGTTTTTCCTCCACTGCGCTGCACTGGCTGAATGCAAAAACGGTTGGAGCTGATTATTTCCAGCATCCCCTCTGCATACAGCCTAACCAGTTGTCTGATTCGGAACGTAAGAGATTTGCGGAAAAATGGAAAGCGGATTGGCGCTCGTTTCTGCACGAATGCTCGACGTCGCTGGTTAAGGGAGGAGCTTTGTTTTTTGCCAACCTTGCCAATCTGGGGGGCGACCGGTGGCCAGCATCGCCGGGATACAACAACCTCAGGGTCATTTGCCAAGAGTTATATGAGGAGAAAAAGCTTTCCGAAGCAGAGTTAAACGCTATTTTCATACCGGATTACTTTGCATCGCCCCATGAGATGTCAAGTTCGCTGGATGAAGACGACCTTCGGTGTTTTGCCGTCAATGCCTGTGATCCCTTGACCGTCCCGTGCGCCTATTTTACCAAGGCGCAAGACAGGCTTGATGACCCACAGGAACGGTCCACGCTTGCCGCTACCCTGGCCCATGTAGTCAGGGCCTGGAGTGAATCGTCGATGCAGATCGGACTTCATGCAGACAACAAGGACCTGATCGAAGACATCTATCGACGGCTGCAGGACAAGTTCAATGAAAAACCCGAGGGCCTGCCTTATCAATATTGCCTGCTCGAACTGGTAAAAAATGCATGAGGAGAAAGGTTAAAATTTGACTGACCTTTCCCCTTTTCAACGTCGCAGTCGTTCTTTTCATCCATCCCCACATGACCGTTGTGGAACATCTGTATGCTCAAGGAAGATATCCTACAGTGCCAGCATGAGCTCAACCAGGTCGATCAGCTCGATCTTTTGCAGTCTTCATTAAAATGGAGGACTCTCCTTGGCCCAATCCAATCAGCTTGTCATGCGCATGCAATCACTTGGAAACGGAAGCCGCCAGTTTCTTTCCGGCTTCCTTGCACTTCGCCAAGGCCTCAGATGAAGGTGACCTTTTCAACAGCCACGCCTTCAATGGCCTTCTTAAATTTGAATGAGCCGCATAGACGATCCAATACAGCAAGAGCTGTCTCTCCTCCTCGTCCACCTGTAGCGAATGCTGCGTATGGTTTCCCAGCCACTTTGCCCTAGGAGGGATAGTAGGTGCGATCAAAGAAATCCTTTAGCGCTCCAGCGATGTAGCTGAAATAATCGGCCGATCCGAAGGCAACTGCATCGCATCCTAGAAGATCTTCAAGGGTCGCGTCAAAAGCTCTCTTGAGAACCACCTCGGTGCCTTGGACGCTCTTTGCGCCCTCCGCAAAAGCATTCGCCATCTTTTCGGTATTTCCTGACAAGGTATGGTATACGATTAAAACCTTGGCCATCTTTTCACCTTAGTCCTTTTCTTTGATATGTATTTACGCTGATCCTGCTTATATAAATCATCAATGTATTAGCGAATTGCGGCATATTGGCTATATGGGCTGTTTTTTCCCATTTATTAATTTTTATGATAATTTTTCCAAAAAAAAGTAAAACTAGCATATATAACGAATATGCAAGTT
>CAZPUO010000228.1:0-4208 GCA_964589745.1 uncultured Methanotrichaceae archaeon | reverse complement strand
TATACTTCGGTATCCTCTATTTTAAGACGGAAACGCTTCAAGACTTTGATATGATCAGCGAAAATATAACTCTTCTTAACGATCATCATTTATACCCCTTGAGTATTCTAGTGGGCATGCGTAATTGGTTGAGCCCTTGGATGAGTAATTCCACGGTTGTAATTCTAGCGGTCATAGCAGTGATGCTTTTTGGTTTAGCAAACGCAACATCCTCTGTCAAACCGGGACAAAGTATCCAGTCGGCCATAAACGCCGCTAATCCAGGCCAAATCATTGAGGTGCAAAACGGCACCTTCTACGAGAGTGTCAATGTAACCAAACCGCTCACTCTTAAAGGCGTGGGCAAGCCGATTATTGATGCTGGCGGCAAGGGAAGCGCTATAACCATCTCGGCCAACGGTTCAACTCTGTTGGGGTTTATGGCTACGGGATCTGGCAACGATGCGGAAGATGCAGGCATAAGGGTGCTCTCCGATGGAAATATAATCAAAGACAATATGGCCATCAAAAATAATAACTACGGAATTCTCCTTTACCACGTCGACAAAAATACCGTCTTTTTGAATAGAGTGATAGAAAACAAAAACGACGGAATCCTGCTGATTCATGCCAACAACAACCAGATCTGGGGCAACTATGCCAGCATGAACTGGAAGGGTATCTCCATCGAAACCTCCAAAGGCAATATCATCAAAGCAAACAGCCTGACCAAGAACACGATGGGCATAAACATCTCGAACAATGAAATAAGTGAGAGCATCACTGCAAAGGGCAAAGGGGTATCCATAGAATACAGTTCCCGCAGCCAGTTGACCACCTACAACATTGACAAGAATAGCACGAGTGCGTATCAAGGTACAAACATTCTTTATCAAAACAATCTGCAGGACAACGGCCAGAATGCCTTCGACGATGGCAACAACCAGTGGGACAACGACAAGGCAGGCAACCACTACAGCAACTACGATGCCCGTGAGCAGGGCTGCAATGATCGCAACAGAGACGGGATCTGCGACTCTAGCTACAGCATCCCGGGAGGACGCAACGTGGACCGACTGCCGAAAGCTTCTACTGATGCCGTACTCAGTTACAAGTCCAAGGGAGTGAATGGCTCAGAACTGAGGATGGACCAGAGAACCTACTTGCCTGGTAGTGATATTGATGTGAAATATGCGGCTCCAAGAGACTTCTCAGGCCAGGTGGGTGTTATGAAAGCCGATCAGCCCAGAGGAAGAGCCAGCCAGGAAAATGCTCTGTCTTATCAGAAGCTGATAGGCTCATCAGGCATATTGAAGCTAACGGCCCCAGCACACAATGGGTCCTACGATCTTCGATTGTACAACACTACCAGCGGTGAAGAGTTGGCCTCATTGAATTTCATGGTCAGCATCCCAACCATTTCCGCAACTCCGGCCTCCGTGAACACCTGTGAGCTTATTACAGTCAGCTATGCAGGAGCTCCAGGTTATGAGAATGATTGGATAGCCATGTACAAATCCGGATCACCCGACACCAGTTACATTACCCGCCAGTACCTAGATGGAAAAGAGAACGGCACCGTGACCCTTAGTGCACCCGATCCGGGCAGCTATGACTTCAGGATTTTCGAGAATGATAGTTACACTCTGCTGGCCACCAGTAACAGTGTGATGGTCAAAACCTTTAACGGCACCAAAGTCGTAGCCTCACCAACTCATGTTTCGCCCGGAGGCACGGTCACCGTAACCTACTGGGGAGCACCTTCGTCAGGGTCCGGTGTTATCGGAATGTATGGAATGAACAGGCCTGATAAGTTCCCGCTGGAGACGAGGGGCTTAGGCAGCAAGAACTGCGGCAGAATGACTTGGAAGCTTCCTGCGGCCCCAGGACAATACGACTTCAGGATGTTCTACTCTGCCATCACCCAAGCCGGGCAAGGAGCTTACCAGCTTTTGGGCCAGAGCGATGTGGTGACAGTAAGCTAGAAACTCAGAGTAGATTGCTTGCGACAGAAAGAAAGAGCTGCCAGTGCAATAGCCGTACTAGGCCCTCCTCTTTCTTCTTGAGGAAGCTACCCATCGCTTCACCATCCATCGCTCCGGTTATACGTCTCCAATCTCGATCGGACCCGTGTCTCTTCACGTTCCGAAAGACCAGCATGGATAGGCTTCGCCGATGCTCATTGGCCGTTTCCAATTTATAAGACTTTAAAAGCTGGTCGTTCTTCATGGCCAGATGAGCCGCGCCCAGCGTGCTTTCAATGCGATCTCATCAGGATGCTACCCGACGTTGTCCGGTTTCCCTGGATCGTTCTACGACATCATCATAAATCATAGAACCATGGAAAAGTCTTTTCTCTTATCAAGCAGAATGAGCCCTCTGGAGGAAAGGCATTATGAAGAAAGCCATGTTAGTAGCTGTAATAGGCATAACCATATTAGCTTTAACCTGCAATGCGGCAGATCTCAGCGGTCCCACAGGCACAAGCATCTTGTTGAGAACTATTAACGTCACATCAAATTCCACAAATAGCACATTGAACTCTACTAATAGCACGCTGAATTCCACCGCAACATTAGGAAACGGTTCTGATCTCTGGAGCTGGGGAAATCTACCGGTTGGCTATGCGAGGAACGGCAATCAGATTGTTGTGTCGCCCCCCTCCGTGGCTAATGAGTCCGTAATGCAGACGCCGTCTCAATTAGTTCCAGGAAATAGTAATAGGAATAACGGGGGAGGACTGTTGGTCGAGCCAAGATGAGAGGGCTTAGACTCCCTTGATAAGAACCGCCGATAGTATATTTCGTAATTATCATTCTATGATATTTATGTTATGTGAAGATCGGGCCTGGATGCTGAAAATCCGCAATCTCAAGAAGAATTATTGCGATAGCCAACAAGATCAATTATGGTTGTTGTGTCAATGTGTTTCAGATAAGCGGCTCCCAACTACCGTAACCATTGAAAAACCCTTGGCTTGGAAATAGCGGCCCGGATTCAAAAGGTTCGGATTCATTTAGCCAATAATCAGTCGGATTTTCTCTTCCGATGGACGAATCCTCAATGTTCCCGGAATATCCTTGCCCTGAGAACAGCTGTTTGGTTTCATTTATTGTGTATCCTGATGGAGTTTCATTTGTCGCATAACCCAACTGGGTCTCGCCATCAGGAGCCCAGCCTCCAAAATCATTGGAAGGCCCCTGGCCTGGGAATAATTGTCCATAACCCATTGGACTACTGCCCCATTTCCAGAGATCACTACTGTCTTGCGCATTATGAGTGAATGGCCTGTTGGCCATCATCGACAAAGCAGCCTGGCCATGTTCCCTGCCGATCTGTACTGGTGCGATCGCCATGCAATTAAAAGATAATGCCAGGAGGAGCAATCCACACATCGCTAGCGATCTCATTATGATCCCTCTAACCCTTTAAGTGATTATAAGGATGTCGACTCTCAGGCATACGTTGATGTTTCTTCTATCGTCTTCCATTCCTGCGTTTCGGTGGCGCATCCTCATTTCGCTTTTTGGTATCCTGAAAGTCCAGATTACCCCGACTGTGGTGAGTTACATATCTCTTTTTCGTGGAAAAAAGCAAAAAGTCCGACCCAAATATTCCATCAAATGTTCGATCATCTAAAGGAAGGGAGGAGCAATGAATCCAACCGGTCATAAAGATTCAACCTAATACTAACACTCAAGGTAAGGGACAGGATCTTCTCGTCTGTGCTAAAGCTCAAAAAAAACAATGTTAAAGCATCCCCCAGGAGATTTGAGAAATTATTCAACACGACTTAATGACCCAAAGCTTTTTCACATGGAAGGTTCTAGTAATGCCTACGAGGTATGAATGTGAGATTGCTAATTTTAATTATGCTTATAGTAGTAGTTATCGGCTTAGCGGAATCGGTACAATTAGGCGGTACGAATGGCAGATTAATCCTGCTTGGCAGTATGCCTAAGAATTTGTTAAATCAGACAAACGTTGTGAATCAGACAAATGTTACAAATCAGACAAATATCACAAATCAAACAAATATCACAAATCAGGGTATCGCGGCAATTCCAATAAAAAATCCAATGAGTCCGATCCCTGTATCAAATAGGTATAAGAGCGTAATTTCCCCTAACTCCATTGAGGCAAATTCTATAGCATATAGATTCACGACTTGACATTTCTTTTAATACTTAGGGAGCGCGGAGGGTCACGAATTCCCCAACCTTCAGGTT
>CAZPUO010000227.1:0-4215 GCA_964589745.1 uncultured Methanotrichaceae archaeon | reverse complement strand
GTTAAATAATATGGCAATTATGAGTATAAATAGTTTGGTACAGGACTATAAATGAGTTCGAGTTCTGCCGAAAGTGCGATTACATTCCGTACTGCACCGGCAGCTGTCCCGGCCTGGCCTTCAACCTCACCGGCCAAGTGGACCACCCCAGCCCGGACTTCTGTCTGAGAACGTTCCTCGCCGACGGGGGAAGTATATCTTGAGAGATGATCAGCTGGCAGCAAAGGACAAAGAGGAGTCCATCCCACCGCTGGAGCAGATCTACTTCTACCTAACAGAAGGCTGTAACCTAGCGTGTAGGCATTGCTGGATCGCCCCCAAGTTCGACCAGGAAGGCAGGCTTCCCGCCCTACCGGATGAACTCTTCTCTTTGGCCATAAAGGAGGCAAAGCCGCTCGGCCTTAAGGGAGTAAAGCTCACCGGCGGTGAGCCGCTGATGCATCCCCAGTTCTCACAACTGCTGGAGATAGTGAAGCGCGAGGATCTTTGCCTCACCGTGGAGACGAACGGGCTGCTATGCACTCCCCACAGGGCTGCAGAGATGGCTAGGCTTCCACACAGGTTTGTATCGGTAAGCATAGACGGCGCCGACCAGGAGACCCACGAATGGCTGCGCGGAGTCCCGGGCTGCTTCAAGCAAGCACAGCAAGCGGTCCGGAATCTGGTAGAAGCAGGGATAAGACCCCAGATTGTTGTGACCTTGAACCGCAGGAATGCCTTTCAATTAAAAGAGCTAGTCCATCAGGCACAAGAGCTAGGAGCTTCTTCAGTCAAGTTCAACCTGCTGCAACCCACTGCCCGCGGAAAGGCCCTGGAAATAACCGGAGAGGCATTGACCGTGGAAGAAGTGATTAAACTGGGCCGCTATGTTGAGTCGGAGCTGGCGTCTCAGACCGAGATGGCGCTGATTTTCGACTACCCTTATGCCTTTCGCTCCTTGCGCCGCATCGCCAGGGGGGAGGGGTGCGGCAGGTGCGCCATCCTGGGCATAATAGGAGTGATCGCAAGCGGCGATTACGCCCTCTGCGGCATCGGCTACCACCTACCTGAGCTTGTCTTTGGCCGGGTAGGCCGGGATAGCCTTGAAAAGATCTGGATGGAAAACCAGGTGCTAAGTTCTCTGAGGGCGGGCCTGCCCCAAAAGCTGGAAGGAATATGCTCAAGATGTGTGATGAACAAAGCCTGTTTGGGGTCCTGCCTAGCCCAGAACTACTACAACAATCGAAGCCTGTGGGCGCCATTCTGGTTCTGTCGCAAGGCGGAGAGGGACAACCTTTTTCCATCAAGCCGTCTGATTGAATGATACTACCATCAAAAGGAGAAGGAGGAACGGTGGAAGAGACTGAGCAGATTCCACGGTTGATGAGATCGCCACGAAAAGTGGAAGTAGATATAACCTCGCAGTGCGATCTCAATTGCGTCTACTGTTATTACCAGGAAAACCCTGCCATAAAGAACAGCGACCTGACAGTAGAGGAGTGGCTCCGGTTTTTTGATGAGCTGGGCAGCCTTGGGTTGATGAAGGTAAGCCTGGCGGGGGGCGAGCCTTTCATGCGAGAAGATCTGCCAGAGCTTTTGGAAGGTATTGTGCGGAACCGAATGAGGTACGACATCCTTACCAATGGCACTCTTATAAACGATAGGATGGCGGAGTTTATCGCCAAAACCAATCGATGTGACATGATTCACCTCTCTTTGGACGGTTCCTGTTCGCAGGTGAACGATATCATCCGGGGAGAAGGCAGCTTCGAGAAGGCGGTGGTGGGCATCAGGGCGCTTTTGAAGCATAAAGTCCCGGTCTGTATCAGAGCCACAATAACTCGTCATAATCTGAAGGATCTGGAGGCCCTGGCCCGTTTTGTCCTGGAGGATCTGGGGGTAGCGGTATTCTCCTCGAACTCCGTGGACTACTTGGGCTTTGGACGGCTGAACTACAAAGAGCTGTCCTTGACTGCCGAAGACAGGAGCAATGCCATAAAGATACTTCAGGCTCTTGATCGAAAGTATCCGGGCAGGATTTGGGCCGCAGCGGGACCGCTGGCAGAGGCCAGGATCTGGAGCAGGATGGAGGAGGCCAGAAGAAAAGACGATCCAATCTGGCCCAACGGAGGCAGGCTCACCGGATGCGGTTGCCTCTTCAACAATATCAATGTGAGGGCTGATGGAGTTATCACCCCGTGCATGCTGCTTTCCCGAATAGAGCTGGGCCGAGTAAACCGAGACTCTTTCCAGGAGGTTTGGCGAAACAGCCCGAAGCTGAACAGGCTGCGCGCACGAGGAGAAAAAAAACTGGAAGGATTTGAATTCTGTAGGGGCTGCGAGTACGTAAAGTACTGCAACGGAGGATGCCCGGTTCAGGCCTTAGCGGTCACAGGGCAAGTGAACCATCCCAGCCCGAACGCCTGCCTGAGGAGGTTCATGGCCGATGGAGGATGTTTAGAATTAAGTATGAAAGGTGCAGGTTAAATAGGAGGTGTGACGAATGGAAAAAACCATGGAGAGCAAAAAAAAGGTATACGAGCCGCCGGTGGTTGTGCGTTTATCCCAGGTGGGCAAAATGGCCTCGGCTGAAGGACAGGGCGCGTGCTCCACCGGTACCGGTGTTGAGCTGCCGAACTGCGTGCCAGGATCTGCTGCTAGGCTGTGTAACGCTGGAGCGGGAATAACCTTTGCTTGTTCTGCGGGATCAGGCGCATCGCTCGTTGGTTAAGCGTATTGACGATATAATATCAAGAGCGTCTTGAACATTTGGATTCGGCCTCATAAAGATCTAGATCTAGAGCAAGATGAGGGGGCCAAGGATAAGAAACGATACTCTCTAGCTCGGCCCAAGCTCACCGAATGTGGCTGACTTCCGGTAAGGAAAAGTTGAGGGGCAAAGGCTTATCGCCGCCTTCATACGACCGGTAGATGAAGTTCGAACTCTGCCTGGGACGAACGCATAAGATGCCGGAACGGGGCATAATCCGTCTCTGTCTCTCTAAGCCAAGAAGCCTAACAGTATGGATTAAGTTTACTCTGGAGTCTGAGCTGATGACTGATTCAGGTGCGCACCACACATTCGGGCTCAGTCTGGCCGACGGCAGGACCTGGGGGCTATGCGGTCTGGATCATGAATCGTCGGGCTTACTGGTCAAGCTCTCCCGTGTCATGCATCTCCGGCCCGTGGAGCTCTCATCCTGCCATAAGACTCTATTGCTGAAGGGCGACGGAGACGAATCGAGAAAAAAGCCGCTTCGGGTCGAGCTTCCTTCTACCCCGGATGGTCCGGTAAAGTGCTTCGTATCACCTACAGAAGACCAAGAGCTTCAGGTACTGCAGATGATGCAGCTCTCGCGCCTTATCTCCTATCTCAACCAGGACCACGGAGGGGTGCTGCTCCACTCTGCCCTTGCCGAGTGCTTGGGCCATGGAGTGCTGATGGCCGGCCGATCCATGGTCGGCAAGTCCACTACTTCCGCCCGTCTAATCTCACCATGGCGGGCCCTCTGTGATGACACGGCTCTGGTGATAAGAGACAAAGCGGGAAGATACATGGCCCATCCCTGGCCTACCTGGAGTCGATTCTTCTGGGGGGGAACAGGAGGATCTTGGGAGGCAAGTCGGGCTGTGCCTCTTCGAGGGATCTTCATCCTGGAACAGGGACAGGATAAGGTCGAGATCCTGGGAAAGGGCGCAGCATGCTGCCTGCTCTCCGAGTGTGCCAACCAGATTGCTGCGCAGACCCGATTGCTTTTGACTCAAAAAGAAGCCCAGATCTCAAATCTGCTTATGTTCAACAATATCTGCGATCTGGTCAACAAGGTACCGGTGTTTACTCTGCACCAAAGCCTTACCGGCTGCTTCTGGGAAGAGATGGAGGCGGCTCTGGATCTGAGATGATTGGATGGGATTATGAGACGAGAACAAAGCCGGATCCTAAATCCGGAACCAGAAAGGCTAACGGGAGGAGTGGCCTACTGCGCTTACGTTGGGACCAGCATGAATCCTACCTTTTCTCAGGAAGACATCCTGGAGGTGGAACCAGCCGATCCGCCGATGGTGGGAGACGTTGTCCTCTTTAACTCCGGTCACAGGCTGATGGTCCACCGAGTAGTCCACCTGGGCCATGATGGAATTAGGACCAAGGGAGATAATAACGACCTAGTAGATCCTCAACCCTTGATGCCCCAAGAGATTATAGGCCGGGTGGTGGGGGCCTGGAGAGGGGATAGG
>CAZPUO010000226.1:0-4238 GCA_964589745.1 uncultured Methanotrichaceae archaeon | reverse complement strand
AACTTTATGCTAGGAAGGAGAAGAATGCCTAGTAGGCACAAAGGGTAGCAAACTAAATAGAAATAGTCCGCCAGAGAAGGGAAGGGACTTTCATGGAGAACAAGTTCGGTATAGGCCCAAAGGCCATCTCCAATAGTGAAGGCTAGCCTGGAAATGGCCAGCATCAACCAGGCCAAGTAGATCCTTCTCCCGCAGAAATGCGAGGATCTGGCGCCATAAAACAGAGCCAGGGTAACGAGACCGTCAATTAAAAAAGAGCTGATATCAGTAAAAACGGTATTAGCCTCTTGATTATTGCGTAATGCCATCATTATCACGGTAAAAGAGACAATTATCAGAGCTCCAGCTGCTATGGCATAGCGAAAAGGTGGAACAAAATCCCGATGAAGGAATTTGGTTCCTGCGCTCCAAGCGCAAGAGAAGGAGGAAACAGAATCCCCTGCGGTTTCTTTCACGTCACCTACCGTTTTCACTCCAATCTCCCTACTATCCATTAATCATCTATCCTATGACCTAAAGCAATCTCACAAGACCGAGAGTCAATCCGGGAGATGCTCTATCTGAGGCCATTAACTGCCGTCTTTATAGCTCTAACTTTTTGAGGGCCATATCTCATTTCATAAAAACCACTACAGAAGCTTTCTAATTTTTTCTTCTGTAGCTTTTACGTATTCTAACTTCAGATATAACAATATATCTGTTTCATGTAGCTCACGGTATCTTGAATTTATAAAAGTTCAATCAATTAAAGCATGCTTTTATATAGTTCTTTTTCTTTTTTGTAGATCTGATAGGCCTCAGAATGAGGTTTAAATATGTACTTAGTTAAAATTTATAAAAATAGGAGCCGTATAAGTGGAGAGGGTATATTCGCAGGAGAACCTATATTCAAGGGAACGATAGTTTTCTATTATAGCAGCGACGACACCTACCTCTCTAGAAATGAGTTCCAATCCTTGTCTCATGAGGAGAAGTGCAAACTATACGAATACGGAGTAGAAGATGAAGCCGGAAACTGGATAGTGACTGATGGTGATGCAAACCACAGTTGTGATGCCAACATTCTCTCTATATTCATTGATGGCCTCTACTGCGATATTGCAGTCAAAGATATCCGGATCGGCGAGGAGATAACTATTGATTATGGCCTGTTCTACAGTTCATTTCCATGGAGAATGGTATGCAAATGCAATTCTTCCATTTGCCGAGGAGTTGCCGGATCAGGGCTGTCGGTGGATGCCCAGACGAAAGATTTATGGCATTCAAGGATCTCCGAAGCAATTAGTCGCATCTTCGATGTGAAGCAACCATTATTCTCCAGAAAAGACGCGAGAGCTAGAGCATTGGCTTCCGCCCTAAGATTAAAACAAAATCCAAAGATATTTCCTTACATCAAGTTCTCTCTGATATCCGACCAAGATATCTGACCGAAAATATACCACAAACTAAAAAGCACTCACAGCCCATAAACCTTATCTTTGTGTGTAGTTCAATTCACTCTGGTGCATTTCGTTTGAAGGAAGAATTTCAGAAGATGCCTTTCGATCAGAAGGTGTCATATTTGGTAGAGAACCTGAGTGAATTGCCCGATGAGCTGGTCGAGCAGGGGGTGGAGATTCTCGCCAGGGCGGGAGAGACGGAGTACGCTGCTGTGCTGGCCAGAGACAGAGGATTGATCGATAAGGCCATTCAGATCCTGGTGGATGCCGGGGACTACCTCTGGGCGGCCCTGATCGCCAGGAATGCTGGAAGGGAAGAAGAATCAAACAGGCTCTACCGGGACGGCCTGGCATACTACATCGACATGGAAATGTACGGTCGAGCCGTCTCTGCAGCCACCGCCCTCAAGCTGCCTCCTGACGAAGTCGATGCGCTCTTCAGAAAAGGCATCGAGTCGGAGAGCCGTGGCATGGATCTTGGTCACACCAGAGCAATGATCGACAGCGCCATGGAATCTCTGGAGATCGCCTTGATAGGCAAGGATGATGAGCTGTCCCAGGAGGTCATGAAGGTGTTAAACGAAGAACGGGACAGGATGGCCAAGAAAGAGAGGGGTGCCGAGGGTCGAGATCTTTGAACCTGAGGACGCATAGTTCCTCTATCCTCGGCTCGCCGCTTTTTTGACCCCTTGCGTTAATTACTCGGCCTGCTGCTCATCTCTCAGCCGAATTTCCAGAGCCATCAAATCCTCCGCCACTATGGTTCTCTCAAAGATTGACTTTGCATCCCGCAAAAGTGGGAAGGTATCCTCCGAGTAGCGAGAGCTTATGTGCGTCAAGGCAAGCTGCCGTACCTTGGCGCGCTTGGCCACTTGGGCTGCCTCTCCTGCGGTGCTGTGCTTCGTCTCCCTGGCCCAATCTGCCATATCATCAGCCAGCGCACAGTCATGAATGAGGAGGTCGGCGCCTTCGCTCGCGACCTCCACAGTCCTGCAGGGCCTGGTATCTCCTGTGTAGACGATCTTTCTGCCAAGCCTGGGAGGGCCCATAACCTGATCCGGGTGGATCATTTTTCCGTCAACCTCTACACTCTGGCCGTGCTGCAGCTTTCCGAAGAGCGGCCCAGGCGGTATGCTCAAGGCCATGGCAGCATCACGGTTGAACCTGCCCAGTCGCAGGTCTTCCTTCAGGCAGTAGCCAAGGCTGGGCACGCTGTGATTGGTCTCAATAGCCTTTACCTGATAGCCATCCATGCACAGAATATCCTCCGGCTTCAGCTCGACCGCCTGTACCTCAAAATCGCGGGAGAAATAGCAGACAGTCTTGAAGGTCTCCACCAGGCGAAGGGTATGCGTGGGACCTGCGATAATCAATGGCTTTTTTCGTCCCTGGAAGGCCATGGTCTCCAGCAGGCCTGGAATGCCCAGGATGTGGTCGGCGTGCAGATGCGTGAGGAAGATGTAGTTCAGGCGCATCATGCCCGTCCTGGCGCGCATCATCTGCCGTTGCGTACCTTCGCCGCAGTCGAAGAGCAGCATTTCGCCCTCGCGGTTGATCAGAATAGCCGAAGGGTTTCTCTCCGGTGTGGGCAGGGACCCGGCGGTTCCAAGGAAGGTTACATTGAGCATCTCAGGCCTCGATACTGTTATCGGGGAGAGACAACGTCACCCCCATATCATCCTTTTGCATCCCGGGATTAAGGGAGAATTTTCAAGAAGGCTTTCAGACTGAAGTCGTGCATTCAGAAATCTGAGTGCATCAGCTTATTGAAGAGTTCATCGGTGATCATCTCGATCTGTGGAAAGATGAATGCTGTGATCGAAGATTATCATATTAAGATACATCTCCTAAGGTATATTAACCTTGAACTACAAAATAATGCAGGGGTCAATATGCCACGAGTAATTCATTTTGAGATAAATGCCGATGATGCGGAGCGTGCCGTCAAATTCTACTCACAGGTCTTTGGCTGGAAGATAAAAAAGTGGGAAGGACCTGTAGATTACTGGCTTATCAGCACCGGCGAAGGAGGCCCTGGCATCGACGGCGGCCTCATGAGGCGCATGAGTTCATCTGCTACTACGATCAACACCATCGATGTTCCTTCTGTGGATGAATTTATGACGAGAATTACAAGGAACGGCGGCCAGGTGGTGATGCCCAAGAGGGCAGTCCCAGGAGTTGGCTGGATGGCATATTGTCAGGATACCGAGGGCAATGTCTTCGGCATCATGCAGGAGGACAGATCCGCTCGCTGAATGGTGCAACTTGATTGCCCCCGGCAAAGCAATCGATCAGGGGAGAACATCATGGCTGAAAAAAATCTTTCGGTAACATTAGACGTCTATGATGCCGTCCTGGACCTTCAGGACAGGCTGCAGGAGGTTTACGGCGAGGATGTCACTATTTCAGATACTATCGATTTCCTCGGCCACCAATTCTTCGTCCACCAGAGGCTGCTGGATATCGCGCGTATCCAGCTGCAGAGGATGTCTGAACAGAAGACAGAGCCGAACCTGCTGGATAAGATGCTGGAATTGGTAGGATTGAACATGCCCGAGGACGCTACGTGCTTCATCAAAACGGACGCCAGAGTTCCACTGCATTGGATGAGTACCCGCTGGCTCATCGACATCGAAGGTAAGAACATATTCAAATGCCTCTCAGAGCCGGAGAGCCCGGAGAAAGCGAAAGAGTATAAGATCGATATAAAATAATCAATCTTTAAATTATTATCATATTATTATATTATTCGTATATTTTTCGTATAATTATTTATTATATTACTCATTATATTAA
>CAZPUO010000225.1:0-4258 GCA_964589745.1 uncultured Methanotrichaceae archaeon | reverse complement strand
TTGGCTATATGGGCTGTTTTTTCCCATTTATTAATTTTTATGATACTTTTTCCAAAAAAAAGTAAAACTAGCATATATAACGAATATGCCAGTTAATTAGAGATGTTCTAAGTTGAAAGGGTGATGCACGTAAAGCTATAGGAAAGGAATCGGCGCGGAGAAGACATAAAAGATCGTCAGCGAATATTATTAGCATAATGAAACTATCAAATTATTGAAACATAGAGGCACGACAAGAACGAGAAGAACGAGCTGAATTGCTTAGCCCACCTTAGCCGTTAGTTTTGGTGAAACGAAACGGCAAAAATGATGCTGTCCTGCCAGGTATAAACAGTTTTGCAGTGACACAGATACGTCACAATACTGGTGATTAGGTATCCAAAAAAAACCTTTTATGCTAGAAAGGAAATATCATCTAAATTAATGGAATATGATACATCCCAGAATCGCTATGCCTAGAATGGTTCCATGGGGCCACGGCGATTTGAACGCCGGTCACAGGACCCCCAGTCCTGTAGGATACCAGGCTACCCTATGGCCCCGCACGAGCGCAATCTAGCATGCAGAAGAGGCATATAAGGATTTCCCATTCAAGGAAACTTCGACTCTTCGGGTTTTCGCCGCTACATGCTTGCACATCTTGTTCTCTTTTCCGTAAACAAAATCATGAAGCCCTGTCCTTTAAATCCGCTGTCAACACCCCAAGGCCCGCTGGGCTTTATAATATTATTAATAATCTTGTTGAATAAATCTTGCTAGACTCAGCCGTTCTTCACTGCCACGTACATCATCCAGGCCCCCACCACCACCGTGATCCCGAAGAGCACGATGGCCTGAAGCTCGAAACCTTTGGGCAGATCGGCCAAGACAACTGCGCCCATGATCACGCTCCCAGCTCCTATGCCAAGCACACCCAGCCGAGCCGAGAAGGGATAGGCGATGAAGCCCAAGGCGATGAGGGCAGCAGCCGCCAGAAGCGGAAGGGAGAACATCGGGATGGAGATGATCATGCGTGACATTCCGGCCACAGCATACTTATAGTTTCTTATTTCTCCGTACCTTTCCTCTTGTCAGATGTCCCTGTTCGGCAGTCCCTATCCTATGGCCGAATTTGCGAACTCAATCTGGCAGCTTGATATCCCTTTTTTCTTGCCCACTTCGCCATCTATTTACCTATTGATCTCATATTTGTCAGAGATGAAGCGGATCTACATGGACCACTCCGCCACCACTCCCGTAGCGCCGGAGGTCCTGGAGGCCATGCTGCCCTACTTCTCCGAGAGATTCGGCAACGCTTCCAGCCTGCACAGCTTCGGCCTGGAGGCGAAGGAGGCTCTGGAGGCGAGCCGGGAGAAGGTGGCCGCTCTGCTGGGAGCAAAACCGGAGGAGATCATCTTCACCTCCGGGGGAACGGAGTCCGACAACCTGGCACTGAAGGGCATAGCCTACAGGAACCGGGAGAAGGGAAAACACATCATAACCACCAGCATCGAGCACCCGGCTGTCCTGGAGACATGCCGAAAGCTGCAAAAGGAGGGCTTCGAGGTTACCTACCTTCCGGTCACGGGCGAAGGCCTGGTCGATCCCGCCATGCTTGAGTCGACTATCCGCCCCGACACCATCCTCATCTCCGTCATGCATGCCAACAACGAGGTTGGAACCATCCAGCCTCTGCAGGAGATCGGCCGCCTGGCGGCGGAGAAAGATATCTACTTCCATACCGATGCCGTGCAGAGCGTGGGCAAGATCCCCACAGACGTTAACGACCTTGGCGTTGACCTTTTGTCTCTTTCCTCCCACAAGCTGTATGGACCGAAAGGCATTGGCGCGCTCTACGTCCGCAAGGGAACTAGGCTGGAGAGCATCATCCAGGGAGGCGGCCATGAGCGGGCCTTGCGCTCAGGAACTGAAAACATCGCTGGCATAGTGGGCCTTGCCAGGGCTGCAGATCTGGCGCAGGAGACCATGGCCGCGGAAGGGGAGAGGCTGACCGGGCTTCGCGATCGGCTGAGCAGTCTAGTCCTGGAGAAGGTTGAGGACGCCTGGATCAACGGCTCCATGACCAGAAGGCTTCCCGGAAACCTGAACTTCAGCTTCAAGTTCGTTGAGGGCGAGTCGCTGCTCCTTTTCCTGGACTCAAAAGGCATCGCCGTGTCCACGGGCTCCGCCTGCTCATCTCATAAGCTGGAGCCTTCTCACGTCCTTCTATCCCTCGGCCTCAAGCCGGAAGAGTGTCACGGCTCTTTAAGGATCACCATGGGCAGGTCTAACACAGAGGAGGATGTGGAGTACGTGGCCGAAAGTATCACGGAAGCCGTGGAGAGGTTCAGAAGCATTTCTGCCCTGGGGCATTGAAGCAGCGGCTGAAAAAGGCTTAAAGATACTGAGAATGTAGCCGATAAAGATCATGCTAGTGCTAGTGCTCTGCCGCCTTCCTGGTTTGCACTGCCAAACCGCGTTTGATCTGCAGCATCTCTTCAGGCGCAAGCACGGCGGTGCCCGTGCCCAGCAACTGATCCTCGGAGTCCACAACCAGCACCTCCTCCCCCGCCCTGATCTCCGGGTCGACACTCAATACATGCTTGGCAAAGACGTTGCCTCCCTTGGCAACGAAAGGTGCGGCATCGCCGGATGCCACGACCCTCAGCCGCGGAGCTGAAAAGCAAGCATGCAAACGCTTTGCTCCCAGCATGCTAAGGGTGAGAAGGCCATCGCTGGCTCGAACTGTAGCTATCCTTTCTTTTCCAGCGAAGAGGTATCTCAGCCGGCCTGTTTTGGAGAGGCTGAAGGTGGTATCGCCGTGAAAGAGGGCATCCCCCGCGCCCCGTCCAAACTGGAAGTCGGCGATGGTCCTGGCTCGCTTTAGCATCCCGCTCCCATCGGGTGCGAACTTAAAAAGAGTTATGGTTTGAAGCCAAGGTTGAGAGTTAAGGGAGGCACAGTTATGAAACGTTAAGCTCATCATGATGACGTTAAGCTCATGATGATGGGCAGGCTTAAGCCCGGTGCTTTGTAGCTCAGAAGTCAAGTTCCAAAAGATTTTACTCAAAAGGATCGACTCAAAAGAGAAAGAAAAATCAGCCCTCACCATAATCTATTTTGCTCTCCTCATTACATGTCAACCAATCTCGCTGATCATACCGGTGATTTGATTGAAACCCTTGAGCGTTGAAGACCCCGAAATCGCGGCCGCTATCCATGCCGAGCTGGAGCGGCAGCGAAATACTATCATTCTGATCGCATCCGAGAACTATGCAAGTAGAGCGGTCATGGAGGCCCAGGGCTGTGTCATGACCAACAAATACGCAGAAGGCTACCCTGGCAAGCGCTACTATCGAGGCACGGCTTTCGTAGACGTGGCTGAGGAGCTGGCGCGGGAGCGCTGCCAGAAGCTTTTTGGTGCAGAACACGTGAACGTGCAGCCTCACAGCGGCACACAAGCAAACATGGCAGCCTATTTTGCAGTGCTCAAGCCGGGCGACACCATCATGGGTATGAACCTTGCCCACGGCGGCCACCTTTCCCACGGCAGCCCTGTCAACTTCTCGGGCAGAATGTACAAGATCGTGCCCTACAATGTCTCGCGGGAGACGGAGATGCTGGACTACGGAGAGATGGCGGAGATAGCCAGGAAGAACAAGCCCCAACTCATCGTGGTGGGTGCTTCCAGCTATCCCAGAATCATAGACTTCAAAGCCGTTCGAGAGATTGCGGACGAGGTCGAGGCCATGGTGATGGCCGACATCGCCCACATCGCGGGCCTTTGTGCCGTGGGCGCTCATCCCTCACCAGTGCCATACTCGGACATCATCACCACTACCACGCACAAGACTCTGCGCGGGCCCAGGGGCGCATTGATCATGTGCAAGGAGGAGCTGGCCCAGGCCATAGACCGGTCCGTCTTCCCGGGCACTCAGGGAGGACCCTTCATGCAGGCCATAGCCGCCAAAGCCGTGGCCTTCAAGGAAGCCTTGACCCCTGAATTCAGGGATTACCAGTTCCAGATAGTCAAGAATGCCCGCGCCCTGGCGGAGAGGCTGATGGAGAACAAATTCGATCTGGTCTCCGGCGGCACGGACAATCATCTCATGATGGTCAAGCTGCTCAAAGAGGGCATCACCGGAAAGCTGGCCGACGAGACTCTGGAGAGGGCCGGTATCACTCTAAACAAGAATATGATTCCCTTCGACCCGGCCACGCCCTTCGTGACCAGCGGCATTCGCATCGGCACGCCCTGCGTCACCACCAGAGGCATGAA
>CAZPUO010000224.1:0-4274 GCA_964589745.1 uncultured Methanotrichaceae archaeon | reverse complement strand
ATAAATCATACGAATCAAATCTGGAGCGGGTGCGAAATAATTCCAGGACTCCACAGCCGTGTCATATTTCTATATGCAAGTTAAAAGAAGGAGCTAAATTTTCGCATGAGGGATGGAATGAAAATACAGGTCGGACCGATTATTTTGGGTACAACGATAATACTGATAATACTACTCAGCGGCTGCATTAGCCCCGGCTGCATCCTCGGCTCTGGAAATCTCAGAAGTGAGAACAGGGAGACAGATAGCTTCAGCAGCATAGAGCTTCAGGGGATTGGTGATCTTTATGTGTCCCAAGGGCCACAGTCTTTGAGAATTGAGGCCGAGGATAACATCCTTCCTGTCTTGAGAACTGATGTCAGCGGTGGCAAGCTCACGATCTCCACTACCACATGCATAACACCAAGGCAATCCATTAAAATCTATGCATCATCTCCTGAGGTTAATGGTCTATATCTGAGCGGCTCTGGAAACATCATTTGCCTTTCGCCTATACATACAGACTCTATAGATCTAGGAATGAGCGGCTCTGGAGGGATCAATTTGAATGTGGATTGCAAGGATTTAAGCATGAGTATCTCGGGCTCAGGCAGCGCAATGCTGCAGGGCAATGCCACTGACAGCAACGTCAATATAAGAGGCTCTGGGAGCATGCATGGCTATGATCTCGCGACCGATAGATCTGCTATTACAACAAGCGGCTCTGGCCAGGCGGAGGTAAACGTTAGAGATGAGCTTGATACGAGGATAAGCGGCAGCGGCGGAGTTCACTACAGAGGCAATCCCTCAAAGATAAACCAGCAGGTCAGTGGCTCCGGAAGGCTAACAAAGACGGGTTGATGTAAAACTATGGCGTCCGTTCTCAATATGGTAGTATATGGTATAACGATAGACCGCATGGAAGCCTGGAGTTTGATAGACTTGAGACTCCGGATATGGCATTCAGAAGAAAAATGCCGCTTGAAGTTTACTATGCGATAGGTCAGAGGTTGTTTGGGTTATGAGAAATTTATGAGTCAAACAGCGCACCCCGCCGCAAGCAGCGGGGCATGTTCGCGCCGTTTGAAATCAGCCGAAATCTAGCAAGTTAATTTTGCTTCTCATGGGAAAATAAAAGTAGTAAATAGCTTGCGCCATCACAGCGAATTACATCTGCACCGGCCGGACCGCGATGCTTGGGTGGCCGTGGGCGAGGGTCGCCTGCTGTCCGGTCGCGCGGGATCGCCCGCTGGCCCGCCCGCGGGCACGCGCGTGGGTGGGGGCGGGAGGAATGAAGCTTGGCAGCGTGGATGAGGGCTGCCGCAATGGGCAGAATCGCATCCCGCGCGCCCCGGAGCGCCCGACACTGCGACGCTGAAGGTAGGGCAGCGATGGGCGAGACTGAGATGCTCGGATGGAAGGGAATCGCTCGTCGCTCGCGCTTCGGTTGAGCGGATGTCTGAAGCCGGGGCTGGTATGTTTATTACGAAGAAGCCTCAGTAATGACTAGCTCTTCACTTCAACAAAGCTCAAGAGTTTCATAATTTTGAAGCACGTTGTGGACGAAGCAGAATGGTGAACTAGATTTAATATAAACTTATCGAAAGTTTTTTAAATAAATAATACGAGTTGAGTCAAATGATAATAGAGAGATAATGCTTGAGTAATTCGGGAATCTGCATGCATGAACTTAGAAACGAGATTGGTAAAGGCTCATCGTGCAATTCCTTAGTCGTTTCATCATCATTAACGCCTTATAAATATTTGGTGATAGATTGTGGGAAGACCTTATTCATATGAGCTACGACAATTAAGAAAGACTTATCAGTGCGCCCTCAAAGAGCCCATAGAGCCTCTTGAATCTTTTATAGAATCATCCTATAATTTACCTCTCTTGGCGATTGGATCGGGTGGGTCTCTCACCGCTGCTTGCATGGCGGCACTCTTTCATGAGACAACCGGCATGACTTCAAAAATCATGACGCCTCTCGAGCTTTTTTCATCTAACATTTCGCTTAATAGAACAGCCATATTGCTCGTTACTGCTCGCGGCAGAAATCCCGATATTCTCACGTCATTCAAACATTCTGTTTTATCAGAACCTCAACAATTGATGGCAATTTGTGCAACCAATAATTCACCATTGATCTCCCTCGCATCTAATTATAAATATGTCAGATCGATGGAATTTAATATTCCATCAGGAAAGGATGGATTCTTGGCAACAAATTCTCTATTAGCACTGACAACCATCCTCTATAGAGGATACCATGATATCGGACTATTTAATTCACTCTTGCCAGAAAGCCTAATACCTGAACAAGGTTTTTATAGTGAATTTGATAATTTATTATCTATATTAGAACGTAATACATGGTTTGTCCTTTATGGGGGGTGGGGTCTTCCGGCTGCGATGGATATTGAATCAAAATTTACAGAATCTGCACTTGGGGAGATTCATTTAGCGGATTTCAGAAACTTCGCTCATGGGCGTCACAATTGGCTGGCTCGTAATGGAGAAAAAACCTGCTTAGTATGTATTACAACTCCAGAGGAGGAGGATATCGCCGACCGAACTATGAACCTAATCCCAAAGTCGATACCTTCAATGAGGGTTTCCACGTCATATTCTGGCCCAATTGGTGCGCTAGAGTTATTATATAAAGTCTTATATCTTATTGGAATAATGGGCGATGCTAAAAATATCGATCCAGGGAAACCAAATGTGCCTGAATTTGGCAGGCAAATTTACCATCTGAAAATGAAACAAAAATATTGCGAAACTAATTTGTCTAGAAAATTTAAAAAAGATGAATATATTGCTATAAGAAGAAAGATTCCAAGTTATTTGCAGATGAACGAGGAAATATCGAATATTTGGAGAAAATCATATTATGATTTCATAGAAAAATTGACCAATAACTATTTTGGAGCTATAATATTTGATTATGATGGCACGTTGTGCGAATCCCATGATCGATTTAGATGCCCCTCAAAAGATATTGACCAGAACCTGATTCGATTACTTGAAGAGAATATTTTAATCGGGATTGCCACCGGAAGAGGAAAATCTGTGAGGAAAGAGTTTCAGAAGATTATTCCAAGTAAATATTGGAATAATATATTAATAGGATATTATAATTGTTCAGATATAGCACCATTGAATGATGATTTTCGCCCTATTAAGGAAATATCTGACCCCACTGTGATAAATGAAGTTACCGACTATATCGAACACAATGATTTTTTAGAATACCTAGTAGGGGAATATGAACCGCGTCCAAACCAAATATCGATAATACCCAAGAAAGAACATATGCGAAGAGAAATTATTCAAGTACTGCATTGCACTCTCCCTATGAAAGTTCTTTCGCAAATAAAAATTTTAGAATCCAGCCATTCTATTGATGTAGTTGCATCGAACGTATCAAAATTGGATTTGATCTCTGCAATTGAGGAAAAGTTTGAATATCATGAATATCTCACCGGACCAATAAATACCGTTTGTATCGGCGACAAAGGAGAATGGCCTGGAAATGATTTTGAACTTCTATCACACCCATACTCTCTGAGTGTTGATAGTGTCTCTCCTGATCCAAATACATGCTGGAATCTCGCGCCGCCAGGGCATCGAGGCGTACAGGCAACCTTGGATTATTTTAAATCATTTATTATTAAAACAAATTATTTTAAAATTAATATTAAATTAATGAAGGGTAGGCCATGAATGATGCAATTTCCGAAAAAATACTTATTAAAATGATGAACTGGGATCCCAAGAGAGTTTCAGAAGAAAGGACAATTCTAGAGACAATGGCAAGATACAAATATGATAATTATCAAGGATTTTCTCCAGGAATGCGTTTTCTAGAAAGTCTCGCCTTATGGCTTCATCAATTTAAAACCCTCGATGAGCGGAATGCTGCATTCAACTTTCTGAAAAAGAGATTAATATTTTGTTCAAACGCGGAAATGGAACAGTTAGTGTCCATGGCTTTTCAAGATTTCATCAAGCCAGTGCTCTTGCAACAAGTGGCATTAGAAATGGGGCTTCCGGAATATCACGTATCTAAATTATCCAAGAGCATGGAATTCAATATTCTTTTGCGAAGATCCCTTTTTCTCGGATTAAGTGATGGGGCTAGGCTAGACGTTTTTAGGCGCCTTAATAGAAGAGATATAAGCAATGAGCAGATATATCTAATGTATGAAATACCTGATGCCAAGGCCGATGATTTCAATAATAAGCTTCGAAAAGATTTAAAGAAAAAAATAGGAAACGAGCCAGACAGAAA
>CAZPUO010000223.1:0-4295 GCA_964589745.1 uncultured Methanotrichaceae archaeon | reverse complement strand
TCGACGAGGCGTCGGGGAGAGATAGCAAGTGGAAGAGATTGAGAAGCTGAGAGAGATTGAAAGGGCGGAGCCGGAGAAGCTAAAGGAAAAAACCCGGCTCAAGCGAGAGAAAGAAAAGGTAGACGAATTCGAGAAGTTCACTGTGGAGTGCCCGGAGTGCAAGAGTCACACACTCGTCCGTGATTATGAGCGAGCCGAGCTGGTCTGCTCGGATTGCGGCCTGGTGATAGACGAGAACTTCATCGATCAGGGGCCGGAATGGAGGGCCTTCGACCATGATCAGCGCATGAAGAGGTCCAGGGTAGGAGCGCCCATGACCTACACCATCCACGACAAGGGTCTCTCGACGATGATCGATTGGAGAAACCGGGACTCCTACGGCAAGACTATCTCCTCCAAGAACCGGGCTCAGCTGTACAGACTCAGAAAATGGCAACGCCGCATCCGGGTTAGCAACGCTACAGAGCGCAACCTGGCCTTTGCACTGTCCGAGCTGGACAGAATGGCTTCAGCATTGGGTCTGTCCAGAAATGTGCGGGAGACCGCGGCAGTGGTCTACCGCAAAGCGGTGGACAAGAACCTCATCCGCGGGCGGAGCATCGAGGGCGTGGCCGCTGCCGCGCTTTACGCAGCCTGTCGGCAGTGCAACGTTCCACGCACCTTGGATGAGATCGCAGAGGTTTCCAGAGTCTCACGGAAGGAGATCGGACGGACTTACAGGTTCGTATCAAGAGAGCTGGCGCTGAAATTGATGCCCACCAGCCCGATAGATTACATCCCCAGGTTCTGCTCCGGTCTGAACCTGAAGGGCGAGGTGCAGGCCAAAGGTATTGAAATTCTCCGTCAGGCAGCAGAGAAGGAGCTGACGTCGGGGCGTGGTCCAACAGGTGTGGCTGCAGCCGCAATCTACATTGCCTCCATTCTCTGCGGAGATCGCAGAACGCAGCGGGAGGTGGCGGATGTGGCTGGAGTGACGGAGGTCACCATCAGAAACCGCTACAAAGAGCTGGCGGAAGAGCTGGACATAGAGATAATCCTTTAGGGGTTGTCTCTCCTAAATTTATTTCTTAAACCTGTTTTCTGAATCTGTTTGCCGCTTTTGTTTTCATTTCGACTGATTGAGGGATACGAAGGCGATAATGAAAATGAAAGACGGAATTACTGAAGAACTATGGACACTGGGTGGCCTGGCATCTTAATGGTCGGTCTTGCCACAGCTCCAAAGCTCACAGCTTTTAAGCTTGCCAACAAAACAGCTTATGTGGACGAGAGCTTAACGGCCCGCTTCTGGGAGGTGGACTTTCTGCGGGGGTGGGCCATTATCATGATGATTTTGTTTCATTCGGTCTTCGACCTCGACTACTTTGGAGTCTGGGAGGTCGATATCTACCGAGGATTCTGGTTCTATTTTGCTCGCCTCACAGCCTCGCTCTTCCTGCTGCTGGTGGGAGTCTCTCTGGTTCTGAGCTATTCGCGGGCCGAGCGTCAGGCTCGATCAGAACAGTTCCGTTTCAGGCTCTTTAAGAGAGGCATCTGGATTTTCAGTCTGGCCATGGGCATAACCGTGGTCACTTACCTTCTCCTCGGAAATGGCTTCATCATCTTCGGTGTGCTGCATCTCATCGGCGTCTCCCTCCTCCTGGCCTATCCGTTTCTGAAGCTGCATCGGGGGCTGGATGCAATTTTCGGATTATTATTCATATTAGTAGGATCATATTTTCAAAATCTCAGCGTCGGCTACCCCTGGCTTCTCTGGTTGGGGCTGGCTCCGCCTGAATTTTACTCCCTGGACTACTTTCCCATCTTTCCCTGGTTCGGGGTGATCCTGATGGGCATCGCCCTGGGAGATCTACTTTACCGCGGCTATCGACGGAAGATAGCCCTGCCGGACCTTTCAGAGTCATCCTCTGTGAAGTCGCTCGCTTTCCTTGGCAGAAATTCGCTGGCAATTTACCTGATCCACCAGCCGGTGCTGATCATTCTGTTTTACCTCTGGGGTTTCCACATCTTCTGGCGTTGACCCTTGACCATTCGCAAAGCAGAAATACCTGGGGCGACCCCGCAACTAGGGCCATGAATAGGGCAAGATTGCGAGATAAGATCTCGCGGTCGGGTGGCTCGATCAAAATCATTTAGCATTTCGGCTTTTCTTTGGCCCAGCACGTCTTCGCGGTATGATGAGCATTAGAAATAAATAACTTGAGATTTAAGTAGTATTGAGGCCCAAGTAAAGGATTAGCCGTTACCCGTTTAAACGGGTATTTCCTTAATAAGGATGTATTTGACGCAACCTTTTCTTGTGCCTCACCCTTTTGCTCGGGTGGTTGGATCCTAAGAAAAGTGATCTCGCCAACTATTGTATCATGCCGATCTAAAAGCATGGCGCATCAGCATTTCCAAACGCTGGTTGAGAAATGGGCGCAGACGTCTGTTTTCGAATGGTTCACATTTTGTGTTATAGTTCTCGTTATGTGCCATAAAGAGCTTATTTTAAAACACTAACTTACTTGATGGAAATAAAGGAGGAGAAACATTATGGAAGAATGGGAAGCGCTCATTAAAAGACGTCAGATGCTTTGGGACAGGATCTCGAAGATGAACCATGAAGTTGAAAAAATTGATCTGCGCTTGGATTTCCTCGGGAGAAAGGCATTGTCTGGGCAGATTGATCAGTATCGTATGGCGGAGAGGTTAGTGCAGGAGGTTTCCGAGAATGTGTTAGTTGTCAATTAGTGAGTTGGATTTTGCATCGCATAATTGACACAAGGACGAAATCGATCGGCTGACTCTATCTCGTTTATACCTTTCAATCCAGAACGGCTTTGAAGCCCCAATACGAAGCTCGCTACGAGGAAAATGGGGCTATGGCAGCGGGGAATTCTGGCTTTGTGGGTAATGGATATTCCAAATCAGTGTTTTAAAATTTATAGAAAGATTTAACTCCTTTGGGATCCTATTATCATATTTAAAAATGATGTTGGTAGTCTTACGCCTAGTCGGAGAGCTACAGGTCCTCACCTCCTCCTCTCCTGTAGTTCTCCTGCCTTTTTTCCTTCTCTCCGTCTTCCGGCCCGAGCGTTTCAGGTTCTGTTGCATCTTGTGGTGGTGGCCTTGGAAAAACAATATCGATCAACCGCCTCCAATGCCATAACACCCCTGTATGCAACAGTACCACCAGGCAGGTTCTGTCGCATACAGTGGGTTTGCGCAAGGCTGTCGCGTCGAGGAGTGTTAGCAGTGGTTAACATCCTAAAGGTGTGTTACGCGAAGATATTTGACAGTGGAAAAATATTGCTAATTCTCATCGGCTTTGTCGTTGTGGTGCTAGCGGGAAATATATTTTTTAGCGAATCCTCAAATATCAATGCAGTACTTTTTTGGTTAGCAGGAATGCTCTGGCTTACAGGAACATTATATTACCTCATGCTAGATGAGACGCCAAACAGATTGGAGAGGTGGACCAAAAGAATTAAACGGTAAAGAACTTTATCCTTTGTATGCCCGATCCTCCAAAAGGGGAAGGTTGTTTTTGGCCCAGCGCGGATCAATGGTTCCAAATTTTTTTAGCAATTTTAGCTGTTGGGGGAACAATTTCAGGTGCATATCTCGGCGGATGGATGGCTAATAATAATTATCACGAACAGCAAAAATTTGATAAGCAGGCGGCTGCACAACAATTATTCATTGAAATCAAATCTTTGAATGATTCGCTTGTAAATTATGCCAATATATATATCAATTTTAATGATTTGAGAGATGAAAGGGGGAAAAATATAGGTATTTACCCAAATATAAATTGGTTTTTAATGCTTAATAATTGGGATGAGAACCAATCTTATTGGTGTTTTTGTATGAAAGATCATAATTTCAATGCTTGGCAAGAGGTCTCAATCCCAACAAGAATTAATAATATAACGAAATTTGAACGCCCAGATTTAGATAATTCATCCATTGTTGCACTTGGTAATAAAACTGAAAATGGTTGGATACTCGAGGCTCCTGTAGAAATAATCAATGTTTCTGTAATAGTAGATAATCCAATAATTCCATATCTATTGTATAATGAACATGGGATGTACTATGTATATGAAACCGATTTATCTAAATTTGATAAAAACTTGTCCGAAGATTTGTATCTATTCTATAACCTTTTAGGAAACGCGGAATCTGATAGAGAGTATATACAAAACTATCTAGATTTGCATCCAAACAAGAGATTAAATAAGCAATACTTCAATGCATCCTACATTCCGCACTTTAGACTCATGTCTCCTGAATTTTCACTCCTTAAATAT
>CAZPUO010000222.1:0-4295 GCA_964589745.1 uncultured Methanotrichaceae archaeon | reverse complement strand
CACTCATCATAAAAATTATTTTATATTACGAAGAGAAACTTGGAAAGTAGAGTAATAATATTGAAACTGGATTGAAACGAGCGAATCCCGGAGTTGCAAAAGAAAACCCCTAACATCTAAGTCGTGGCAAAAACATTGGCACTTTTTGCCGATAATTCTCATACTGCTCTCCGAATTCCTCTCGAAGGGATCGCTCCTCATGCCTCGCGCCGATATAAAAATAGACGGTGGCGAGTATATTAAACATCAGCAGGTTAAGCGTCATGATAGGACTGAGCCAGAGGAAGATGGCGCCGAAAAAGAATAGCGGGTTTCTCAGGTGACAGTAGAACCCGTCCGTCACCAGGTCGTTTGATTCGATTTTGCCCCGAAGCTGAGACAGACCCAGGAAGTATGCGACTCCTGTCTGGCGCAGGGCGCCAAGCACGGCCAGAGCGGCCAGGGCTTGCCCGGCAGCCATCAGCCAGCTAAACGGCGCTGTAACAACGTAAAGAGTCCTTTTTGGCAGGAAGATCAGGATGTAAATGAAGGGCAATATCATGATCAGAGCGAGGATGGTGAAAGCCAGCCGGGATCTACGGTCGAATGCCACGCCCAGCGATCTTCTTAGCCATCCTTTAAAACGCGGATCGGCGAGAATGCTGTGTACAGCGCCAAATAAGGCGAAGTACCCGATCAGGGCCAGAGTGCCAGATGTCGATTGATTCATGCTCAGCAAGCCTCACTTTGGCCGGGGAGAGTCGCTCCGCGGACACCTTTGCTTGACTTAACCTTGCACGGCCCAAAGAGTTTTCCATCAGACCTGCTACAAGGGCGGTGATATCCTCAAGGCTTAAACGGGACTTTTCTGATGCCATTCAACTCCATGAAACAACGGTAGTTGGCGATTGGGATGTCGGCGAAATGTTTATTCAAACCTTTATTAGGCAGGCAAACTATTAATAATTCTCACTCCACCTGGGAAGCCTCGGGGATTGAGGTGAAGCCGTTTCATGGACAAGTCGCGTGATCTTTCAAGGACGTTTTTAAAAGGAGCCCTTGGTAAGGCTACCAACCTCCAGAAGGAGGAGCTGGAGTTCTGGGATAACCAAAAGAGAAGCGGATACGAGGTAGAGCTGAAGCTGGCGCGCGATCTGCCAGATGATACTCCTGATTTCATCTTGCGAATGATCTCTGGATTCGAGAAGGAGGCTGCCGATTTCTGCTTTGCCGGAGCGGAAGGCCGGGTTTTGGATGCAGGCTGCGGGAACGGAAACCTGCTCCTCAGAGCCCTGAATGATGACAGAATCGCCAATAGAGTGACGCAGTTCATAGGCATGGATTTCTCCAGCAACATGCTTGAAAGAGCGGCCCGCAGAGCCGACGGCAGGGCTGTCTTCCTGCGGGGTAGCGTGACCAGTCTTCCTTTCCAGGATCAGTCTTTCGATTGGATAGTGAGCAGCGGCGTCCTGACCTGCCTTCCTTCCAGGCAGGATACCGCAGAGGCACTGCAGGAATTCAACCGGGTCCTCAGACCGGGAGGCGGTCTTGTGTTGGATTTCTTTAACCGCATCTCTCACTACACCCTGTTAAGAAAACACCTCTTCCGGGAACCGATAAATCCCCCGGAATACGTATCTCCAGCAGATTTCCGGGAAGATCTGGAAAAGGCAGGCTTCAAGGTTCTCGTCCATCGCGGCTTTGACTTTAAGCCCTGCCAGGGCTATCTCTTCATGAGCCGGTGGCGGCCTGTTCTGGATCCTTGTTTCATTCAGGAGCGGCTCTCTCAATTCATGGAGCAAAAAGTTGTGCCCAAAAATCAGGCTTTGAGTCTGCTGGGCTACAGGGTTTACGCGAGGTGTACTAAGGAAAAATTTTTTATTCCTGGTCTAGATCGCTAGTTCATTGGCCAAAATTGAAGAGCTTTATTCTGGCCAGGTGGCAGGGCTTTACTCTAATTGTTACAAAACCGAGAATCTTGGTGAAGGTGAACACAATTCCGGCCTGTCCATGGCAGAAGCATTTGAATCAGAGGATAACGAATTTGTCCGCCGCCTTTTAGATAATGGTTCGTTCACGTCCGCATTCTCAGATAGCATCCGGCCCAGATTGCCACGTGGGCATCACTTATCCAGCTCACCCTTCTCCAGCATGCTTTTGATCTGATACTTGGTCGAAGAAGCAGGGTAGTCAATTATCTTAGCAATCTCTCGCTGAGAGGGCCTGGGGTCCTGAGACCAGAGCACCTTTATTTGTTCTATGGCCTCAGCGTTCCCGGATATCCTGGGGCGGTGAGTCCTGTTACCAATTTCCACTTCTTCTGGCTCTTCGATGTAAAGTGATTGGTCTCTTTCATGTATAAACTGCAAGGCTTTCTGCGATATGCTCTTCAGTATAAGCTCGGAAGCTAGTTTCTTCAGGGTTTTGCCCTGCAATACGGCTTCGGCCTCAAGGCCCATGTAAGCCTCCTGGGTTATCTCAATTCTTGTATACCTGCCGCTTGGCATGGATCTGACCCTCACTGCCGATTCGGTTAACGTATCAATTTACCAGCCTCAATATTTAAATGATGCCCAATCAAGTCCGTGAAACATAACATAGATTACGATGGACAGCGCCAACCACATTCATTCCCTTCAATCCCAGGTTAATCTGGTCTGAGGCCTTAGAAACTCGTCGATGTCCCTGACCTCGTAGAACTCCCTTCTTCGGTCCCAAATGCGCTCTGCCGCCTTTTTTCGCATCTCTATAACATTTCCCTCGGTGAGGTACTTCCTGGTGACCAAGGTCTCAAGTATCGCTTCCACCATCTCAGCCTGGGCTGCGATGGCCGACTGCATCCGGGACATCTGGGGTTGGAAGAGCCTGGCCAAAGGTCGGTCCCTTTCATCATAGCTTCTATCCACCAGGATTATCTCATATTTGAACCTGTTACCATGCCTGGACCAGAGGATGGTGTTGCTGAACCTCATCTCCCGCGGCTCGTCGTTGATACCTCGCCGCAAAACCTGAAAGTATTCGCCATCCTTCATCAGCATGCGAAGAATAGCGTCCTGTTCTGGCGAAACCATAACCCTCGATTTGATGCTTAGGTCATCGCAGTCGAACTCCTCCTCGTAGAAGTACGGATGGAGGACGAGACCGTTGATAGAAAGGCTTTCTACCTTTAGCTCCTCCACCTCCTCGATCAGGATCTCGTGGTAGTACTCAGGGTTATGTTCTTCGCCCAGACAGCAGAAAGAGCTATTGGCGATCCTCCATTGTCCTGTGATTTTGCCGTCTTCGTCGGTTGAGCAGATGCCCTCATGCTCTGCTCTCCGGATCTTGAAGAGCAGCGATCTGTGGGCCGAAAGAGCCCGGGCAATCAGGCCCATCTTGACCCGCCTCAGCTCGGTGCCAATGTGCTTGGAGCAAAAGGTGGACTTCTCTTCCAGGTCAACGAACAGCTCATCACCCGAGAAATCAACAATCATCCTTGTTTCACTTCTTCCGACTGGTTGGAAACTGCCTTTTTAGCCATTTGGTGCTATAATTTATTAAGCTTCTCTCTCTCGGAGCGAGCCAAAAAAGTTTATGCGAATGGTGAGAAATTCGCATATCAGAAGTTGAGCTCCATGTGGAAGAGGGTGGCCCCTCACTTTATAATATTAACTATAATTATAACCTGTTAGATGCATCTGTACTTATGGTGGTTGGTAGACCGGCAGCATCGAGAACGATAGCGATACTAGGGCGATGCAAACACTAAATGGAGGTGAGCTAAACCTCGAAAGGTTCGCGTCGATGCTGATCGTTAATCCACGGCAGGTCTACCTGACGCTCCTTTGATTAAAAGGTTTTTAACTCTTTTGGTATAAAGGTAAAAAAGACATATTGGCCATCTAGAGTTTGTCTGGTTATCGAAGCGCCTAAAGACCGTCATCTTTCGAACTGGGCTAGCTTCAACAGCTCGATTCGAGTGAGTGGTGATCCAAATGGAAGGTATTACCGACCCAATGCGACAGTACGAGAAGTCAACGGAAGAGATTTATAAAAATAAACCAAAGCGCGGCCGGCCATACGGGATTAAACGCCCTGATACTGTGAACATAGTGCTAGGTCTTGCAGGGCGTTTCGTGATATTAGTGTTAGCATCAGAATTTTTGTGGACGTGGCCTCGCAAGCGATGATCGGCGTACAGATCATCATGAAAAATATCTTTTTTGGCTAATTGGCGGTATGTGACTACTCCTTCGACTGAAGTCGGGGGCATCCAGGCTTAAGCCACAGACTGTAGTCCCAGTCTGAGAATGTTTATAGCCGCATTGTGATCCCTA
>CAZPUO010000221.1:0-4316 GCA_964589745.1 uncultured Methanotrichaceae archaeon | reverse complement strand
CCATAATCCAGTCATATGTACTGAACTCGTTCTTGACATGAATTATAGCCTCTTGTGCCAATCTGTCATCTGCCATTGCCTCAACAGCCTTTATCCATTCATCTATTTCGCATTGAAGGAAATTTGTGTCTGAAGGAAACACAATATCAAACAAAAAGAGCCTGCCTTTCGGTTTGAGCATTCCGCAACACCGTGTGAGAGCTACCTGCTTCCAATAGTCAGGAAGATGATGAAGTACTGCAACACACACAACGGCATCCGCTAGTTCATCGCCATGTTCATAAGAGAGCAAACCGCTGTGCCTATACACAATGTTGGCAAGGCCCTCTTGTTCTGCTTGTTTCCGACAGTACTCAAGCATCGCAGCGGACACATCAATGGCATAGATGGTGCGGCATTTGTTTGCAGCGTAGATTGCAAAGGCTCCAGTACCACATCCTAGGTCGATTACGATACTATCGGAATTCAAGGACAACCGCCTGATGATTTCCTCGCTTGCCTTGGCGTAATCGCGAAATTTCTTGTGCATAGTATCATACGCAGCCACTTCGTCCATTTGAGAAAAATCGACACCAGGAAACTTCATTTCGTCATATTGCCATGCAGGTGCTGTTGTCATATCAGATGTAATCCCTCCGCCTGTTAGGATACGATCTGTATTAGCATGAAAGGTTTTTGATGGATCTATTTTTACTCAATTTCGATTTTTTTTTAAAAATATGTCTTGGGAGAACACGATAGCAATCAGGTAGGTGCAATGGACTCGATCAGATCCCTGGGCGTGACAATTCCCCAGAGCGTACCGCTATCCAAGACTACGAGCTGCTTCGCGCCCGTCATCCCCAGCATCTTTATCGCCTCGTATATGGGCGCATCTGAGTTGATTGTGAGGAAGCCAGGACTCATGATTTCTCTTACTTCCAAGTCAGTTCTGCCTTCTGCAACTGCCCTAGTTATATCTGCCATGTTTATAAGACCGGGAGATCTATCATCCACTAAAGCCTCCTGTGCCCCGTTGACAACCATTATCCTCGAGGCTTCTCTCAGAGAGGTTTTGGGACTGATGCGAACTGCGCGTCTGGCAACCTTCTTAACTGGGAGTCTGGGAATCGAGATCATTTCAGTGATATCCAGGACGATACTGCTCGTGGTATTGTCTAATGCCATAACCTTGCCTCGAATGTATAGCTTGCTAACAGGAGTGGGCCCAACCTCGACCTCATCCCCCACGCTGAAGTCTTTGATATTACCGATTATGCGAATTGACACACAACTTGGGCGGGTGGAGTTCTTGACATTATTGAAGACAATTTCGGTTGCGCCCACGCCCTCTACTATGATGCCATTCTTGACTACACGCACTCTAACTTCGTCTCCGTTCCCATTGTTGTCCATGCCCAATGCATCATATGCTATGGCTGTGGCCGTATAGCCACCTTTGGGGCCTTTGACGCTCTCTACAAGGTTTAAGGCCTTCAAAGATCGCATTTGGATCCTTATTGTTTCAGGGTCGCGGGCCATCAACTCTCCGATCTCCTTGCCCTTGATAG
The DNA here is from genome assembly GCA_964589745.1 of uncultured Methanotrichaceae archaeon. GTDB lineage: Archaea > Halobacteriota > Methanosarcinia > Methanotrichales > Methanotrichaceae > Methanothrix. Next base: position 2,766 of record CAZPUO010000221.1, on the reverse strand, counting down.
CCCGGCTCTCTTGACGGTGAAGGTTGATCAAAGTGGTCAAGGTGTCTCTCTGAACTGGTGTTAATTCTATGAGCCCCAGACTAAGTATTCCAATAGCTGCTATGACTAATATCGTGTATGGACCTGGCGTCAACAAGAAAGTCGTGGCAAGTGGCGATCCCTCAAGTCTTATGGACATTATTGGGGAGAGAGGCGAGCCAAAAGTCGTTAATGCTCCAAAGCCTGTCGAGAGCCCTCCCATCATCACAAATCTTGTCGTTGCCTTGCGATCGAAGGAAAGGAAGAATGCTACCGCACCAAGGACTAAGAGCGGAAGTATCGGTGTGATGAAAATAGCTAATAGCCCCAACACGACTATGATCGTGGCGAGTACTACATTGAGAGGAATTTCTTTCAATGCAGAGCCCAATTTGCTATCAGACCATAATTCCCTGCAACGGACTAATGCTCCTACCAAAGGCTTAGCTAATGCTATAACCGCCAATGCATTCGAATACAGCCGGGATAGATACTGCCGTAGCATTGATATTATCTCCCTTAGACTGGCAACTAGCTTTTGCTCGATTTAACCGTTGCGGTTTATCACAGGTTTCATCGATCATCTTAAAAAAAGATAAAGCGATGCCTGAGCACCGCTTCACATTCCCAGAGTGGGGTTGATTCCCAGGACGAATACTATTACGAAGTATACGGCGTTCAGCGCCAGTCCGAATGGGACGCCAAGCTTAGCCCACTCACCGCTTGTGATTCCCAGCTTGCCGGCAGAGATGATGTTGGGGATGTTGCCGGGGATGAGCATGCCGCCAGAGATGAGCAGTCCGTAGAGAGCAGCGTTGATCTGCCTCTGGCTCATGGCGGGGGAGATCTCAGCAGCAGTCAGAGTGGCGTTGTCCAGGATGGCGGAAACCATGTTAACCCAGAACAATATGAAATCCGGGATCTTCGTGAAATATTTGAAGATGATGACCTCCATTCCGGCTCCGAGCAGGAAGAGAGCGGATACGAAGAGCCAGACCTTGCCAGCCCTGATGATGACCTCTCTAAGGCCGCCGGACTCCTCGCCCATCTTGGTTACCTCAGCCTTCGCAGCCCTCTTGCCCACATAGAACATGGCAAAGAGAGAACATGCCAAGACACCCAGAAGGACCAGAATGCCCAGCTGATCGAAGAGGTAGAAGAAGCCTGCATGATAGGGCGGGCCCTGCAACTTCGTGATGGCTATGGTAGACAGCGGCTCACCCAAGGGTGTGAGCACTGCTCCCAGGCCTATGGCGAAACAAGCGACGATTACGAAGTTGATCTTGTCCTTGCGCTCTAGGGGCAGAGTATTGGCGATCTCGCACAGGAACAGGGCCGAGATGATGGCAGTGATAACCGAGCAAACAACGCCCAGAATAAGCGTGGCGGCGAAGATAATCAATGAAACATTCACCTTATTCACCAGGCCGTTCATGAATGTCTGGAACTGCTTCTGACCATAGTAGAAGATCAGGCCAGCTACCAGGACCGCAGGCACAATGCCCTTCATCACCGGCTCTTCTGCTGCCAACTTGACGAGATCGAAGCCCCATTTGCTGGTTATGGTAACAGCTGAAGCACCCATAACGAACAGAAATGCCTCAAGGTTTTTTTCGGCCAGCTTCACCTTGAACGGTGCGATCAATACTATCAAGAAGATGGCAAACAAGCCTATATCTACGGGAGTCACTCCATATCCCAAGTCGCCAGGAGCGGATTGCATCATCGAAATCCAGCTTCCGGCTGCTGCCACTACTATTGCTATAGCGAGACTTGCCGCAGCGGAAAGCATCACATAAAATCCATTATCGTATTGAGGAGAATGGGATTTTATATATCTGGTTATGCCAAGGAAGGATATAGCCCAGATCACAACTACTGCCATGGCCATTATGACGTTGGCCGTTGTTGCCAGACCCATGCCAGCCTGGGCAGTCTGCGCCATCAAAAGCTTGCTTGTAGCTGCAACTGCTATTGCCACTGCTATGCTCACAAATATGGAGAAGAGCATGTAAAATCCATTATCGTCATGGTTTGCATGCGATCTTACATATTTGTTTACTACCGCGAAAGATAGACCCCAGGCTATCAACGCTGCTATTGAGGCCATGATATCCGCGGATTCCATTCCTGTATACATTCTATTCACCTTTCCTTTCTAAAACCCGCAATTCATACCCTTTATTTCGTTTCTTATCAGATATTCACTTTGAACGATACCCCAACAAGGAGAACGGATGACTGCAAAGTTTGCATCTCTATATCAAGCGACTTCTCCCTCCCGGCCAAGAATATGCTGAAAACAACCGAGGTCCTTCAAAGTCCAGTTCAATCTTTTTGGCAATAAATGGACAAATCAATGCAGTCACCAATATTGCCAGCAAATCCGATTCAACCAACGGCTGCTCCATATCGAATTCACCTCCTTAACCGGGAACATTTAACTGACGTTTCTCATTGATCGTTAATCCGTATTTACCAATATTTAACATTTTTGGGGCCAAAAGATTAATGATTGTAAATAATCATTCATGATAATTATCACAGAATCCTCGGTCAAAATCTGGATTCTGTATGCCAATGTCGGATGCTAATATCAAAAGAATCAATATCATTTGATCATTTTCATATTTTATAATAAAAACCAGTTTCAATTCTTGCAGATATTAACGATTTTTTATGAATATTCTTTGTTTTATAAGACATTTTTCGTGCAATTATAACATTAATTAATGATTGATGGGATTC
>CAZPUO010000220.1:0-4345 GCA_964589745.1 uncultured Methanotrichaceae archaeon | reverse complement strand
TTGCCAGAGCCTGATAATCGGGATCTTCGTTCAGCTTCTGATAGTAGATTCCCTCTCCGCCCACAAAAACCACCGCAGCGTAATCCGACAGGGTGACGGACTTTATATCCAGGTCTACCGAAACGTTCTCACCGTTCATTCCAGTGGCGGTTTTCACTCCTTTGGAGGCCAGGGCGACGGAAAAGCCCTGGCTCTGGAAGTAATCGCGAGGAACATTCAGCTCCTCTTCCCGATACTGCTGAGGGGACAGAACCATCAGTATCTTACCTTTGCTCTGTGTCATGCTTGCGCTGGAATCGGAACCGGCGCTCGACGCTGGAAAGGCAGGAACTAATGTGCGAGATGCAGCGGCAGAGTTGTTTGCGCTGCTTTCATCTCCATTCTCTTGAGAGTTTACTTCATAGCCGCCATCCTCTCCGTATCCCGGCTGGCTGTATCCGGGCATAGAATGACCCGGAGTATCGTATCCCGTGGCTGTCTGGCAGGGTACCTGCACAAAATTGAACGCGTATGCCGAGTAGCATGCCGGACAGGGTGTGTAAGGGTTGATGCTGGCTAGCTGATAGGGGGTGAGGCTGACCGTGTATCCGCAAATGGGACACTGCCAGCAAGTAGTTCCTGCGGCAGTTCCCGAGTTAAACTGGGCAAATGCTGGAAAAGCTCCTGCCAGAAGCAGGAGGATAGACAGGGTTATGCAAGAGATCTTCATAGCTAGATCGATTAACTTCATCTGGAATAAATAAATCGCGAACCTTCAAATCGTGAAACGTAATTGCTCGAAATTACTAGTATCAACATAATTATAATAATATGAATCCATCTTAATAATGCAGATAAAAAATAAGAGATTAAATAACGATCGCGAGAGGTGCACTGGCTCAGAGCCTGCGCCTGCAGAAGGCTGCAAGAGCTAGGGCTGCGAGTGCGACCAGGAAACCCGCTGCACTGCTCTTCCTGTTCGCTCCTTCACCTGGTAGCACAATGATGGTGCCGTTGGCGACCGTCTCGGGATAAAAGCCGCTCACATTGATCACCTTCAGATCGGCAGTAGCGTTTGCTTTGCTGGCCAGGAAGGTGAGGTTGGCAGCGCCGCAGCCGGATGGCAGCACCACGCTAATCCTTCCGGCCTTCGCATCATCCTGCCAAGAGAGGTTGCACTCTCCCGAAACGCCCTGAGCCTTGACCACTGTTGCATCGTAAGAGATGACTATCTTTTTTTCACCACCAGCAGCTGGAGCCATCAGGGGAATAGAGGCCGACTTTCCGGCAGCAACCTTTGCAGATCCCAGAGATATTCCGCGCATTTCCGGCAAAGTCACATTGAAGAACTCGCCAAATACCTGAATGGCATCGACTGCGTTCTCCACTCTCACCCTGAGCTCGTACCTGCCGGGCCGGGCCGCTACAGTCACTGCACGAGGCTCTAGTGCCTCCAGTGTGCCCTCCAGGGTGTGATTGGTGATGTTTTGGACGAGTCTTCCGTCGATGATATCGAAGAACCGGAGAATGCTTTTTCCGGGCTCTATTTTGATAAACTGAATGCGTGCGGTTTCGTTGGCAAGCATGGTGTCATAATTCACAGCTACGTTGAGATTTCCGAATTCGGTTGGCGAGACGTAGTAGAGGGACTTACTGTCCGCTATGCTGGCGATTCTCCCCGATGAATCAAATTTGACGCTCACTTGTGCGGGAGATAGAGACGGACTGAGATAGAGCAGACCTGGCACAGAGCTGCTGCCCGCATTCAGGACGGAGCTATTGTCGTCGCTGAGTTGCAAGGTCGTCACATTCCATTTCCAGGAGTAGCTCCAGAGGTCTTTCGAGCCCTGGGCGAGGCCAGTGATATCTCTGGAGAAGACGGTTCTGTTGCTGGAGTCGAGAATGTCTGCCGTGACCTGGCGAATCTCTGCAGCCCGGACTGTCATGGAGAAGTTTGCCGGCACTGATGATGTGGCATTGATGGGAATCTGGATTTGCGGGGGCAGGGGCTTGGGGACAACATACTGGTCCGCGTACAAATAGTACCGAAGGGTATCGTTATCAGCCACCCGAATATTCATCCCCGGCTCGATGGTGGTGGTGGAGTCGCGATTGAGGTTTACGTAATCGTTGTTGACCATGACGATCACATTGGGCTGGACGGACACAATCTCCAGCTCCCCCATGCCGAGCCCCGGCTCAACCGGAAGAAGGTACTGATCCGAGATCTGGAAGATGCCGTCTATGGTTGCAAAGCGCTGCGTCCCGTTATCAAAGACGTTGCTGACATGCACCATTATTATGGGCATATCATCGATATCACCCAAATCTTTCTTGAAAATGTAGGTGGAGTTGGATTTGACCACAGAGCTGTCTACCTGCTCTCCGTTCTTCAGAAGCTGGATGAAGATGCTGTCGTTTTCCACGTCGCGGATGCGCATCTCGTATCCTTCAGCCAGAGTGTAATTGCCTGCCAGGACTATGCCTCGCATCTCCCTGTCCATGAGCACCATGCCCAGGTATTCATCCTCCAGAAGGCTTTGAGTTGCCCTTCGCCCTTGCAGGCTGGAATCATATCCCGCGAACCATTGATTCCCGAGGAAGCTCATCACAAAATAACCTCCCCAGGGCTTGAATTCAAATTGTTTGGGCTGCAGAAAAGATGTGTACTGGAATCCGTCCTGTATCGCCGTCTTATTTGTCTCATCAACTCTTGGCCTGGAGGGAGCCATCACCGTTCTGCCCTGAACTCTATAGAGTACCAAGTTCTCAGCACCAAGCTCCTTCTCAGGATCAAAGTAAAATCCACTATAATTCTCGGCGTTCCACCTGGCAATGGCAGTAGATCTGTATTCGCCCAGCTGGACCGGGATAAACGATGTGGCGTTGAAGGTAGGGCCTCGTATTTCATGAACACCATAATCGAAGAATCCGCCTTCTGGATAATAGAACAGCTTTGGATCATCAATCACGACTATTGCCATGTCCCCAGTTAGAGAGATCACGGCATTTCTGGTGAAGGTCAGGGCCTTATCATTCTGGAACTCGATACCCTCTTCTGACAGGTCCGTCAGCTCCATATTGCCAAGCCTGCCGCCCTCAAAGAGCTTGATATCCGGTTCGTCGCTAACCTGAAAGATTCCGTCAACCTCGGCGAACCCGAGATTTTCGCCCCGCATGGCGTTGGCCAGATGAACTAGAAGAACTGGTACGTCATCGATTTTGTGGACATAGGTGCCACCGATGCTCACCACCGCAGTGTCTACTGGTTTTCCATTCTTTAAAAGGACGAAGTTCACCACATCATTCTTCTCGGAGACTTCCGCTAATGCCAGGACATAACCATCCTGAAGAGGCAGCGTGGAGTTGTAGGTGAGGGTATGAACATCTTTTTCGTCCAGGAGCACCTTTCGAAGCTCCCCCTTCCCGAGGACGCTGACTTTATCGGTGATTGGACTTTCCGGATAGCCAGCCAGATAGGGCTTGCCTAGAAAGGCCACGGTCCGGTAGCTTCCCCAGGGCTCATACTCAAACTGCCTGGTCCAAGCCTCGGAGGAGTAGACGATGTGGCCCTTTTCTGCCGCCCTTCCATCCACGTCTATGCGGAGCTGCTCGCCGCCTTGTCCCTTATCCACATCATAGTAGAACCATCCAAAATCATCCGCACGCCAAATCCCATTGCCATCACTAACATGACCTCGGACAAAGGCCGCTTCAACCGGCTCCTGGGCATGGGCACCGGAAAGAAGCACGAGAAGCAAAGCCAGCCCGGCAATGAACAAGATCGTCCTGATCTTAATGCACCTCTTTTGACTCATTCCTGGATAAGCTGTATATCCTATGGCAGACCACAGGCGGATCGGAGTTAGATGTCATCTATTAAACACGTTGCGATATACGGCAAAGGTGGTATCGGCAAGTCGTGCACTGCCTCGAACATCGCCGCCGCCTGCGCTGAAGAGGGCCACAGAGTGCTGATGGTGGGCTGCGACCCGAAGAGCGATTCGAGCATAACCCTGGTGGGAAGACGAATTCCGACCATGATGGATCGCATTCAGGCCGGCGGAGAGATCAAGGAGCCAGATGTGGTCTTCCAGGGATATAAAGGTGTGAAGTGCATCGAAGTAGGTGGACCTGAGCCGGGAGTGGGCTGCGCCGGTCGAGGGATTATTGTGGCCATAGATTTCCTGCGCAAGGTCTCCAAGGCCACGGAGGAGGTGGATCTAGTGCTCTACGATGTGCCTGGAGATATTGTCTGCGGCGGGTTTTCTGCGCCCATCCGGAAGGGCCTGGTGAGCCAGGCCTACATCATCACCTCCGGAGAGTACATGCCGCTTTATGCAGGAAACAACATCTGCAAAGGGCT
>CAZPUO010000219.1:0-4370 GCA_964589745.1 uncultured Methanotrichaceae archaeon | reverse complement strand
TGCTACACCCCATGTAGCATATGCAGATAAGATGTATTAATATCAGCCTATTGTGGACTCACGACCCGCTATTTCTCACCAAAAATATCCGCATGAAGACTCACAGGGGCCTCATTGCTCGCTTTGGCCAGGAGTTTGTCGACAAGGGCATTATTTCGCGATACTATGGCAGAGCCCTGAGGATCGCCGAGGAACTCAGGTCCGAAGCCGACTACTCCATTTCCCGAGAAATCTCTGAAGAAGAAGCCAATGAAACGATCAAGGATGCTGAAAAATTTCTAACCAGAGTAAAGGAAGAAATAAGCAATTTAGAATAGAACGGACTGAAAAATAATATAAAATTAATTTGAGCTCAGTACGTGCTGAGCTCTCCTCTGAACAGCATCTGCTGCAACTTGGGAATGTTCGCCAGCCAGTCGTCTAAGACCTCTGTGGCTCCGGCCTCTACCGTTTTTATGTCCACGCCTTCTCGCGGCACGATCTGCACGCTGGCCATGTGCGGCTGGTCGATGGGCTTGCCAATCTGCGATAAGATCTTGATGTAGACCTCCTCGATGCCCTTGACCTCCGTGGCGATCTGCTTTGCCGCCTCCGTAGAGAGCAGGTTGTAGATCTTGCCCACGTGGTTGATCGGATTCTTGCCGCAGGTTGCTTCCAGGCTCATGGGTCGGTTCGGGGTGATCAATCCATTGGCGCGGTTGCCCCGGCCTACCGCTCCATCGTCTCCCATCTCTGCGGATGTGCCGGTGACTGTGATGTAGACCGATCCTTGCTCGATGTCGTCAGCCACATTCATCTGTGCCTTTACCTTCCGGGAGGTGAACTGTTTGGCGTATTCAGTGATGTGCTCCACGATGTCGTTCTTCGTGTCCGCGTACTCCTTGAGATTCGCCACGTATTTGTCGATCATGGCGCAGGCGATGGTCAGGTTGATGGTGTCTCCCTCCCGCATGCCCATGACCTTGATATCCTCTCCGATGGCCGGTATTCTCTTTTTAAGGCTCATCAGCTCCCGCTCTGTATTGTAGACGATGCGTTCCGTCTCGGAAAGAGGCGCATAGCCCACGCCAAACGAGGTGTCATTGGCGCTTGGGACTTTTCTGCCGAAGACATCCCTTAAGTCCGACGAGCCCATGCCGATCTTGGCGTCGAGGATGAGGTGGTTGTTGACGTCCAAATTCGATAAGGATTCCTGCAGTAGCTTTCGCGCTGCCTTGATGGCGATGGTATCCACGGGAATCTCCTCCCCCTTGAAGACTCGCGTGGCGCGTCCGGTGAGCAGAATGTAAAGCGGGCAGATGACCTCGCCGCCGCCAAAAGCAGGATGCGACCTTCCCGCCACGATTTGCGTCTTGTCCGTGTTGTGGTGCAGCACCGCTCCAAATCTATCAAGGTACTCCCGGCAAAGGGCCCGGCTGATGGACTCTGCGAGGCCGTCCGCAACGCTGTCCGGATGGCCTATTCCCTTGCGCTCTACCAGCTCGATCTCTTGCTGCTCTAATGGTCTTTGATTGAGGCGTTCAACCTTGATGTTTCTCTTCATGACCTTTCCTCGACAGTTATATCAAATGGCTATTCAGGATGGAGCTAAATCCAATGTCATATTAATGCTTTGCACTTCAGACGGATATGAAAATGGGATCGTAATTTGGAGAACCGCCCTAAGAATCCATAACGCCTCATGAGCTTTCTAGTTTAGGTCGCAAACTCACAGAGGTTTACATTTGTGCTATCAGAATAACGCACTAAGGCGCGATCAATACACAAGCGCGAATAGCGGGCTTCAAAAATAGAGAGAAAGATAAAATGGGATCGAGAAACGTAAAATGGATGGAAAAACTGGAAAAAGATCACTGAGTTAGACCCACTTGCCACTTGAGCATCTTTTCTTCCACTACATAGCGGAAAGACCGGTCGATGAAAAGACCTAGCAGCCCCAATACGATCATGTACAGCAAGACATAATCCATCTTGTGCAGGTAGTAGTAGGACCAGATCTTGTAGCCGAGCCCGTTGGTGCTCACCCCGAACTGCTCGGCAGCCACCAGGCACATCCAGGCGATTCCCATGGCGATTCTCATGCCGCCTGCTATCGAGGGCAGAGCATAGGGAAATGCGACGTACCTCACCAAATCGATGTCCTTTGTAGCCCCTAAAACCTTTGCTGATTCTACGTAAACCCGCGGAAGGCTGCGAAATCCCACATAGGTGTTTATGAGGATGGGAAAGACCGCACCTACAAAGATAATGAAGCCCGCCGCCTCGTTGCTCAGTCCAAACCAAATGATGGCAAAGGGAATCCAAGCCAGTGGCGGTATAGGCCGCATAATCTCCACAATAGGATCCAAAATTCTGTCGGCTGCCCTGAACCATCCCATGCTCATGCCCACGGGCAGGGCTACGAGAAGTCCGGCGGTCATTCCAATTAAAAAATGCAAAAGGCTGGTAGGAAGATCATCCACCAGTATGGATTGCCAGATACTGGAAAATGCCGTCACAACCTGGAGAAAACTGGGCAGCAGCAGTGTGTCATTAACTGCCACAGCCGCCAGCTGCCAGATGACGATCAGGCCTAATATCGACAGCGCTTCAATTCCACGATCTTTAATGATACTCCCTACCCTCGTTGCCATAGCGAACATTCCCCTATCTTAGGCATTCCCCTATCTTAGGCATTCTCCATCTCGTAGAAGCTAGTATCGAAGAGATCTTTTTCTGTGAGCAGCTTCGATGTGTAGTTGAGCTCATAGTTTACCCGTGCGTATTCCATCACTGAAGGTATCTGTATCTTAGGATCGCTGATCCATTTGCCATCCCAGGTCTGCAGAGAATACTGAATAGCCTTCAGATCATCGTGGGTCCTGTTCGCATAGATCTCTGCCGCCTCCATGGGGTGAGCATTGGCGTAGTTGGTGGCGTTGATGTGCGTCCTGATGATCTGCTCCACCAAATCGGGATGCTCTCTGATCATCTTGCCGCTGACCACAAGGCAATTGGCTGCGTGGTTAGGCCACATCTTGCCAGCAGCCAGAACGGATTTGCCCTTCCCTTCCAGCTCGATGATGGCGGGAGATGGCTGGGGCAAGAATACGGCGTCCACTTTGCCGGCCGAAATGGCGGTGATTGCATCTCCGGGTCCCATGGGTATGATCTTTACCTTGGAGATATCCACACCGTTTTCATTCAGCCATTTTTTCAGGATGATATCCTGGATAGACCCCGGTGGGAATGTGCCGACGCTCAGTCCCTCGAGAGACTTGGGCCCATTGTAGACCAGGCCGGATCTGAAGACCAGGTCCGAGCCGTTGATGCTCACGCCTGCAACTATTTTGGCATCTAATCCTTGAGCGATAGCTGATATGGGTGGAGCCACTCCCACATAAGCCACGTCCAGATCCCCTGCAAGCATGCCTTGCATCTCCGGCGGACCGGTTTGGAACACGTACTCTTTGATCTCGGTTATTCCGAGGGGTTTCAGATCTCTCTGCCACCAGCCTTTCTCCGCCGCCACTATCTCTGCAATATGATGAGTGCTGGGCTGGTAACCAATCTTCAGCGTTGTGATATTCTCAGCGGGCTTCTTCTCTGGTGAGGAGATGCATCCTAAAGAGATAAGCACAACTGCTGCGACTAGGATCGCTATGAATATGAATTTCCTCAAGTATGATCACTTTGCCTATCTTTGTTATTCCAAGAATGATCGTATAAAATAGTTTCCGGCCAAGGGAATATATTTTCCCCAAACGGATATTCCCAGAGATGGATCGTACAATAGTATTTGGATTAAATGTTTTGCCTGAGGGAAAACAGATCCAAGATCAGAACGATTAACTATGCTAATCATGCTTACTCGTTCACTCTTGACCAATTAATTCGATTATCCTGATAATATAAACATAAGCGAGTTTTACAAACACTCTGGAAAAGCGGTAATGAATCGATAGATTGAAACGGTTTCCCTTCGGCATAATAGTCCAATCTTTGTGGTGAGATCCTATTATGGCTAGATCATTTTCTGAGATCCGGGAGAGAATCGAGCGCGAACAGGCGGTCGTCATGACCAGTCAAGAGGTCTGTGATCTGGTAGTGAAGGGCGAGAAGGCAAGGTTGGAGGATGTGGATGTCGTGACCACAGCCACGCGAGCGGTGATGAGCGGCACTTACGCGGTCTTCTCTTTCCCGGTGGCAGATCCTGGTACTTTTCTGCGGGCAAAGAAGGTCTGGATGAACGGGATTGCGGCTCAGGTGGGACCTTGCCCCAACGAAAATTTGGGAGTCCTGGATCTTGTAGTATTCGGAACAGCCCACAGCCGTGATCGATCTGGCTATGGAGGGGGGCATCTCTTCCGAGATCTGGTGGAGAGAAAGCC
>CAZPUO010000218.1:0-4374 GCA_964589745.1 uncultured Methanotrichaceae archaeon | reverse complement strand
CCGCGACCTTGCCAGCCGCACAGGAGGAGATCATGCTCTTCATGGGTATTCCCGCATCAGCCAGCGCAACAGCTGCGGCATTGATGCCGGCCGTTCGGGTCCCCGCATCAGCCTGCAGCACCTCTACGAAGACGTCTATGACGGATCTCGGGAAGTACGATGTTAGAATCACAGGCTCCAGGGACTCGCGGCTCACCTTGGAGAGCTCGTAGGACCTTCTGTCCGGGCCTGGCCTCTTCCGCTCCTCCACAGAAAAGGATGCCATGTTATACCTGTAGCGTACGATGGCTCTCGTCACTTCCTGCAGGTGTCGCGGGTGCACCTCTCTTGGTCCGTACACCGCAGCAATGACCTTGTTTCCACCCATCTCGATGTAGCATGAGCCATCCGCTCTGGCCAGGACACCCACCTCGATTTTCACGGGCCGGAGCTGATCTGCCCTTCGGCCGTCCAGGCGGAGTCCGTCTTTGAAAAATGATATATCATTCTCATCCATAGCGATCAACTTCTGGTCCCTTTCTCCTTCTTCAGGAAGTCCACTATCCTGTCCGTTAGGCCATTGGTGTGGGCTTCCTTCTCGATCAGAGTAATGGTCCTTAGAGCCAGATCCATATCCTCTGCACCTCCGTTGATCCAGATTCTGCCATTTTGGCCAACGAAGATATTGCAGTTTACTTCTTTCTTCAGCATGCTGATCATGGAGCCGCCTTTGCCGATCAGCCTTGGAACCCTGGTATGGCTGATCTCCACGACCTGGCCGGTCTTGATCAGGCCGAGCTTGCGGTCATTCAAGGTGAGCTCCACCTTCATGGTGGGATCTACATCTTTCACCCTGGTCATGATGGAACTGCCGATGCGTAAATACTTGGACATCTCTTCCGACTCTATACGTTTCGGAAACTCCGAGATATGCAGCAGCCCGTCATAGGGCGAGTTTATATCCACGATCCAGTTGGAGAAGGTTATATCCTTCACCACTCCTATGACGTTATCCCCTGGTGCGGGTATGTACTTCCCCGCCAGGGGGATGACATTTATCTTATCCCTGTAGTTCGCAAGACCATATAGCAGAGAGTAAACGCGTCCATCCTTTACAAACGTCCCCTCGCCTGACCTCTTGGCATCATCAGAGAGAAGATCACCTGGTACAACCACCTTGCGATCCATGCGATTCCCAACTCAGCCTTCAATGCTTAAGAAGCTTCGTCTCGGCTTCGCCTTTGGTCAGCCGGTTGATCAGGGCGTAAAAGTCCGTCTGCATGCCCGCAGGTATCTGGACTACTCCGATCCAGGAGCCGTTGTTCTGCCAGGCCTCCCGGTTGAGCTTGCCAAAAGCAGCGATTTCGCCATAGGCCTTGGGTGCATAAGCGGCCGGAACTTTAACGGCCACCTCCACCTCCTCGAATCTTATGGGAATGAGAGGCCTGATGGCCTTCATGGCGATCTTGACCAAATCATCCGTCGATTTGGTGGGGTCGATGTGAACGCGCGCTTCGGTCATGGCCTGATCAATCCGAGCAGGCGGGTGCGGCGTTTTGGTTTGAGGATTGATGGCGTTCCTGGCTATGACTTCCACGACCTGGCGGCGTTTATTCTCGATGAACTTCTTGCGCTGCTCTGCCGTCAGGCTGATCTCGCCCTTCTTGATTATGGCCTCGGCTATGGCCAGAGGGTTCGTGGTCCCGAAGGCCTTGATCAGATCCTCTTCAGGGCTGCGATCGCCGCGAGAGGCATTCTCGAAGACATCCTCCACGGCCAGGATCTCCGCCAGGTCGATGGAGTCGCCTCTCTTCAGGGCCAGGGCCAAATCCGGCTCCACTAAAACCTCGAAAGTGGTTCCGTGGGTCTTGAGCCTGGCGGGAACCGCGTCCTCCAGTCTGACCATTCTTAAGCCTCTTCCTTCTCTCCTTTGTCGCTTCCTACCAGGGCTTTCATCCGGTCCACATAGTCCGCTACTTCTTTCTCCGTCAGCTTGTAGAACTTCTTGTCAGCGAGCTTGATGATGCCGATCTCTGTGGTTGCCGCGTCTACTTTGCCCTCTGCCGCCTTATTTAGAGCCTCCAGGCCCAGCAGGACCGCATCATCCATCTTCAGGTCCTCTCTGTACTTCTCCTCGAAGACCTCCATGACTGCAGAGCGGCCGGCGCCTATGCCCGTGGCCTTGTATTCCAGGAGAGCTCCGGAAGGATCAGTCTCAAAGAGGCGCGACCTGTCTTCCTCAGCGCCGATGATCAAGAGTGCTGTCCCAAAGGGCCGGACTCCACCGTACTGGGTATATTGCTGCTTGAAATCGCATATCTTCTTGGCCAGAGCTTCGACTCCGATAGGCTCATCGTAAACCAGTCTATTGATCTGGCTCTCCACCCTAGCTCTATCGATGAGAACTCTGGCATCCGCCACCAGGCCGGATGTAGCTGCGCCGATGTGAGTATCTATCTGAAAGATCTTCTCAATGGACTTAGGCTCCATGAGCCTGCTGGTTATCCTCTTGTCCACCAGTACGGCCACGCCGTCAATCGCCTTTATGCCCACGGCCGTAGTTCCTCTCCGAACGGCTTCGCGGGCGTACTCAACTTGAAATAGCCTGCCATCAGGGCTGAATACAGTAATTGCCCTGTCATAACCCATCTGGGGTGCCATCTGCATCCTCGCGTCCTCCACATAAATCAAAAGAGGTCAGTCCCAGGTATCTGGTATCTGATCCTTTGGTCTTATTCCGGTCATCCGGACAGAGATCGACTTCAAGGCCATGGGTGCGAATAATCCACCCAGAAACTTCTTCTAGCTCGATTCTTCTTCCGTCGTTTTCAACACTTATTTTCCTCAGTTGCGGTATATACTTTTCTGTGGCGGATTTGATCGTTCCAGAGACCCCTTTTGTATGTAGTGCGACCCTAATTCCGTTGATCGAGTAGATCGAAGCCAGAATAGCCCTGGTATCCCGGATATAGGTGTGGCGGCAGCGCAAGAGGCCGAAACGTCCGTCGAAGGAGATCATCTTGAGTCTGTTCTTTGCTGCCCCAGCATCGCCGAACAACGAAAACTGGGACGAGTGGATCTCGGACATCAGCTCTCTCGGCTGTATTTCGCCTTCTGCTTCGAGCTCAAAGGCCATGTATCTCCTTCTGGTGCGAAGCACCGGCAGCCTGCTTCTCAAAGAAGCTCCACTCCTGGACTGAGCCACTTCTTGCGGTTCAGTTCCACCAGCCTGCCTGGCAGCGCCAGGGCAGCAGCCGCCTCACAGGGATCAAAGCCTGCCGTTTCCGCCAGAGCAAGGAGATCCCTGGGAGCTCGGAGATCCAGATGAGACCTTGCGTTTGCAGTTATAACCAGAGCTAAGTCGAACTTGCGGGCAAGTATCAGGTTGTGCTTGGCGGCCTCCAGCCAGCGGGCGCGTGAACTGCCGCGCAGGCGCAGCAAAGGACTCAGGTCAAAACCGATGGCTACCCGATTCAACTTTGCCGCCCTAGCCGAGGCGATGGTGAGGGGCCTTTGGCCATCGCAGGGATGTAGTAGCAGATCCACATTGGGGTCCTCGCAGGTTGCACGGATCGTCTCCTCCGTTGTTCCCTGGACGACAAGAAACGGGTATCTCGCCCTCAGCGCAAAGACGCGGCTGCGCAATGCTCTGGCGTTGGCGGCTTTAACCTCCACCCCCATGATCAGGTTGATACCCTTTATGCAATCCGCCGCTTCAGATCTGAAGACCTTATCTGGCTCCTGGTTGCAAATGATAAGCCCCTGATAGCCCAATCGCTTCGCGGTCAAGGCCAGGCGGCTGGCGGAAGCAGTTCCCTCGGGATATGCTTTCAGACATTCGAAAAAGCTCATAAGAGCTCACGTAAGATCCTCAAGGCCTCCTCGCGCCGAGCCGGGTAGGTCTTGACAAGCATAGAAACATCCAAGGCATCGGCCGAATCCGTCAGGCGCAGAAGACCCTTGTAGGCGGCCTGCTTATCCAGGCGTAGGTGGAAGTGGTTGTTCTCCTCCAATCTCTCTGGCGTCTCCCGCCGCAACTGGATCAGATCTCCTGCGGGAAGCTGCTCTCGCAGGATTTGGAGGAAGGCTAGGGAATCCTTTTTTCTGAGGCTGGCCTCCAGGATCTTGATCTCATTTCCATAGTGACCTCTAGCAGAGGTTGCAGATATTCTGTCCAGAGGAACGAATATGCCAAGGGCTTCGCGCACCCGGCTTTCGTCCTCAGTCGCTGCCACAAAGGCCCGGAAAGAGACCCTGTCAATCACTTACTTTCCTTTGCCGTCGTGGGCCCTGATTCCGGGCCTAGTCTTCTCGGTGCCAAAGCCCTTCGTTCGGAGGCCGCGCCCTTTGCGGCCAGCGCTGGTCTTGCCGCGTACGGCTCTGCCTCGGTGGGCG
>CAZPUO010000217.1:0-4385 GCA_964589745.1 uncultured Methanotrichaceae archaeon | reverse complement strand
CATGTGGATGACATGCCTCCAAAATCGATATCATGAGGAGCTTTTCATGCGAAATTAAGGTGAAATCCGGCCGTAGAGAGTGGTCCTCTGCACAGCCTTCTTGCCTCGCCCTTCAATCAGCTGGGTCATGTCCTGCGGGTTCAGGTGTGAGGACTCATTGGCGTTTCGGGCGATGCTCTCATCCATGAGCGTTCCACCGAGATCATTTGCCCCCCAATCCAAGGTTGCAGCCGCTGCCTCGCGACCTAATTTAGCCCAGCTCGCCTGGATATTGGTTATGAAGGGATAGAGGGCAACCCTGGCAAGGGCATGCATCTTCAGGTGCTCCAGAAGATCCACCCGATGGGCGGATGTTCCCAGCAGGTTGTTCTCAGGGATGAAGGGCAGCAGCACCAGCTCCGTAAACCCGCGTGTTTCAGCCTGAATGCTCCTCAGAACTTCAAGATGGCTCAGACGGTCTTTGAAGCTTTCCACGTGACCGTAGAGAATGGTCGAGGTGGAAGGGATGTCCAGCCTGTGAGCGGCAGTGATTACCTCGCGCCACTCATCGGTCTTCAGCTTCTCAGGGCAGATCTGCTGCCTCACCGAATCCACCAGGATCTCAGCTGCAGTACCAGGCATGGAGCCGAGCCCGCTCTTCTTAAGCTCTGCCAGGGCATCCCTCACATCCACGCGAGAATTACGTGACATGTGCAGCACCTCCATGGGAGAATAGGCATGAAGATGCATATTCGGAAAGTCATGATGTATGATCTCCAGGATCTCGCAGTAGTCTCCCAGGAGCATTCTTGGAGAGAGACCACCCTGCAGGCAAATCTCCGTAGCTCCACACTGCTCTGCTTCGGCCGTACGCTCCAGGATCTGCTCGTGGGTGAGGAAATAACGATTGGTGTGCTTGAAAGAGCAAAACTTGCAGCTTCCTATGCATTCATTTGTAAAGTTGATGTTTCTGTTTATTACAAATGAGACCTCATCTCCGCAGCTCTTGGCGCGCAGAGCGTTGGCCAGGCGGAAAAGCCGCAGTGGTTGCAACCAGAGCCTTTTGAATTCGTCCTCATTTGAATATGAAGAGACAAGAAGGTTATCCGTTTCCTTAAGTTCTAAGACATCAGAGATCATCCGATATCCCCCTACCACACTAGATCACCAACCTTCGTTCCTTGGGGATCTGCGATACCAGCTTTCCGTGAGAGTACAGACCGCATCCAAGCACTTCCCCTCTATAAAATACCACCACATAGCCAGGCTCCGAGTCAGACTCGAAGGACTGGCTGCCTCCTGCCAGAAAGATCCTGGCCTGCTCTTCATCGAGATGCACCAGATTTTTGCTGGCATGTCTTCCGAAGATCTGCAGAGCGCTGGTGGTTGGCTTCCACGGCCGGTCCTTCAAGCTCATGATGCGCATTCCCAGGGTTTCGTAGCTGAGCTTAGGGAGATCTGAATCACTTATGACCCATACGCTCTGCGCTTTTCGAAAAAACTGGTAGCCATCAAACGCGCACTCCGGAATGCCAAACCTGGAATGCCAGAGCGCGGCTACCTCGGAGCGTCCCATCGGCTCAAAGACATTCCTGATTCTTGATGAGCTTGGCGACAAAGAATCCTCCCGTATCATTGAGATGGGGGTAGTAGCGGACACATTTCTTCAAATTATCGTTCAATGATTCATCATTCCACGCCGTTATCCCCGGGCATTCCTTCAGTCCGGGGATGGATATTTGCTCCAATCGAGCTTCATCCAGCACAGTCTCCACAACCATCTCGTTCTCCTCAGGGGCGTAGGTGCAGGTGGAGTAAATCACAGTGCCCCCTGGCTTCGCCAACCTAACGGCATTCTTCAGCAGACCTATCTGCAGCGTCTGGAGACCAATTGATCTTTTGCGGCTGCTTTTAGCCAGCGTGCCCGGCCCCCGTCTCTCCCGGCCTTCGCTGGAGCAGGGAGCATCCACCAGAACTCGATCAAAGGCACCGCGTGGAAATCTCCGGCCGTCGTACCGCGTGATGGCCACATTCAAGACCCCCAAACGCTCGCAGTTCGATCGAAGCGGGGCAATTCTTGCCAGAGAGGGCTCGTTGGCCACGATCAGGCCTCGATTTTTCATCATCTGCGAGATCTGTGTGGTCTTGCTGCCAGGAGAAGCGCAGAGGTCAAGAACCTGCTCACCGGGCTGGGGGTCCAGTACCAGAGGCGGAACCATGGACACCTCCTCCTGAATATGGATGTGGCCTAAGAGGTTTTCCCGCAGCTTGCCAGGGCTATCTACATCCAACCTCAAGCCCAGAGGGTACCAGCCAAATGTCTGATAGGCCACTGCTTCTGCCTCCAGGCGTTCCAAAATATCGTCCCTCGTTGTCTTCAAAGTGTTAATGCGCGCTGAATTGAAGAGCGGCAAGCATTGGATGGCCTTGAAGCCCTCGAAGTCTGGAACTATATCCATGTACCTCTCCAGATGGTCCATGCTGTCAGAAAGGAGATCCCGGCAGAAATAAATTGGCCAAGGGGAGCAAAAGGATTTAATAGTCGTATAGCGAGGATGCTGATCGCGTAAAACTATTTTGAGGTTTTCGCGAAGGACGGTGAAGATTTGTTTAGAAGTGAAGAAGGATCTCCCGCGGGCAGATCCGCTCCAACTGCTCCTGTTGAAGTTGGAAAAGAGTACGACGTCAAGATCGAGGACATCGCCCGCGAAGGCGACGGCATTGCCAGAGTTGAGGGATTTGTGATCTTCGTGGCCGAGACGCAGGTCGGGGATCAGGTTAAGATCCAAGTTGACAAGGTAATGAGGCGTTTCGCTGTCGGTCACAAAGTCTGATTGCTATTTTCCCGAAGGTGGTGATGGTTTTTGGCGAATTATGACGAGAGTCGATCCTCCATGGGTGCTCCTGCCCCGGTAGAGGTCGGAAAAGAATATGACGTCAAGATCGAGGACATCGCCCGCGAAGGCGACGGCATTGCCAGAGTTGAGGGATTTGTGATCTTCGTGGCCGAGACGCAGGTCGGGGATCAGGTCAAGATCCAAGTTGACAAGGTAATGAGGCGTTTCGCTGTCGGTCACAAAGCCTGAAACCACACGGTTGATATCGAAATGTCGCTGGTTTCGAAAAACCAGGACGCAATCTTTGTTTTAGTGCTACTTGCGACCGCTTTTGTCATAAAACTATTTGTCAATTATTCTATATTTAGTTGAGTATTAATACAATATCACATCAATTTGAGGATTAAATCGCCAATTACACCTCGACTTTTCAAGTTATTAGAAATTTAACTATAATGATCTCATGTGAGGTCCAGCGTCAAAAGTGATGAGTTGGGGGATAAAATGAAGAGTAAAGAATATCGGAGATCTCTTTTGACGATTGCCGTATTGGCTATGGCGCTTCTCTGCCCCGGCCAAGCTATCACCACCAAGGATCTTCAGCTCGCAGGTGACGCTCAAAGTGCTGAACTAGTCAAAATTATGCAGATACAGGTGCCGATGACCATCTGGACCACGAACAATGCCTGGACCTAGATTATGCGCAGTCAACGGCCGGCATTCACACCATAGAGGTGAGAATAAGGGATGGATACCACGCGGATACGAAAAGCTCAGACGATTCCAGGAGAGCGGCTTACATTTTGAGGCAGACTGGAATTATCGAATAAACTTTGGCCGGAGGGGCTGCCTTACTTCACGCGGCCTTATTTATTCATTTAGCTTAAACCAAGAGTGATCTTAGGAGGCATCATCCAGGAAGGGCTCGAAAATCCCTGAGGCTACCAAGCGTGCCCTCCTGCTAGCATGGCCCGCCTGCCCATAAGTTCGGCAGGAGCAGAATACACTCCCATAACCTTTAAGTCTGAGCTAGTCGATATCGGTCGGAGTATTTCATTGGGGGAAAGTGTCTCTCTGTTTGTCTTAGCGCTGAAGCTGGCCTTGTTCACGGTTAGGATTATGCTTCTCGCTGGGTATGGGCGACCAGAGGGATTACGACTGGAGGGGCACTCCCGTCATCGTCGATCCGCAAACCCAAGAGTGCCGGACTATCTCAATCCCTACTCGGCGGACAGACCGAAGTGGGATCCTAGAGTGTACCCTGAGATCTTGCCGTATTCGGTCGCAAAAATCAAGTGAAAGTTGGAAAGCGTGGTGAGCTGAGATCTATTTGTGGGGAACCGAGTAGTTCCAGCGCCATACCTTGAATCCGATGGCGACTATCCCCAGAAAGATTATCAGCACCAGTAACGCCTGAATCCATTGAACAACATCAATTATGCCCATATCTACACCAACAAATGCCTTCTCTTTTATCTGATAAAGGTTTTGGTTTTGTGGTCAAGCCATTGATCAATTAATAGATTGATCAATGGCTTGACCACAAAACCAAAACCTTTATCAGATAAA
>CAZPUO010000216.1:0-4393 GCA_964589745.1 uncultured Methanotrichaceae archaeon | reverse complement strand
CGACCACATCCGGGCTCTTCAGATCGACCTGCTTTCCAATCTTCAGAGAGAGCCTTTTTCCCACCTCGCGGTTCAGCTCTGACTTGAAGGGCTCGGCATGCTTGGAGCCGCCATCCGCGAGGAGCAGCTCCTCATTCTCCGCCAGAAGGCCGCTCATCCTTGTGCCCACGAGAATGGTAGCGTACTCCAGGCCCTCCAGGGCGGCGGCTGCCTTCTTTGCCCAGGCATCCAGGTTTTCTGGCGCCATCTCACCAAGGCAGACGGTGCAGCGGGCATCATCCTCGTTTTTGCAGCCCAGCTTAAGTCGCGCGCTGCGAAAAGAAGGCGCCAGCTCCTCCAGCAAGGCTTTATCCTCGACCGCCGAGGCCTGCATGGCCAGCACAGTTTTGATGGACCGGCCGCGCTCGGCATTGGTCAGGCCCGTGGAAAGCAGGGCGAACTGGCGGCCCAGGCAGCTGTCGCAGATGGGGCCCAGGGCGATGATCCTTTGGGCGGTTTGCAGGATGTCTTCTTTGGGATTCCCTTGAAGCTCTTCACACATAATGACTCTTCTTTTTCCATGCGATCGAGCTCATGGTTTATTAGAGCTCGTATTCCAGTTCGATGAAGATATTTCTGGGTATGCGCTGCGCCTGGACGGCCTCTGGGTGGGCAGCCTTCCCTCAGCCACGGCCCGGTCGGCGTGGATCTTGTGGCCGTCCAGGGGGCGAAGATCTATGGTGTCATCTACCTTTCAGAATCGCGCGCCGCCCCGCTTGCCTGCATCGCTGTCCGTGAGCGGCTGAATGGTAGTGGCGCGAAAATGGCAGGTCACACTAGGGATTCAAAAGAGATTTTGTATCGATCAGTACGGCCAGCGGTCTTCTTCCAGATCCATAATCTCTTTGAGCTTTACTATTCGGCCGAGCTTAACTATGCCTGCGTACCTGTCGAGAATCTCCTCTCTTTCGTCGTGGACTTTCGTGCTCATAGCAAAGACCTGATGGACTGATCCTAGGCTTAATTATCTTTTCAGATGGAATAATTTCCCTCAGGTTTCGGCCTCCCGGCCTAGCCTTGGTCGGTGTGGGCCCTTCGTAGCCATTCTAGGAGACCGAAGATGATATTGGCTAGCAATCTTTTGCCGATTGTGGCCACGGGCACAAAGCCCGTCCCGCGTTGCCGCCAGCTCGGAAAGGCTGGAATGGCATGGACAGGCCTCCGCCTGTGCCTCCGGCATCTCACGGAAGGCTTCGCAGGGCCTCCAGGATCTTCGTTACGGCTAAACGCCGCTCTTCCAGCTTTCCGTGCAATTCCTTGACCGAGGACAGCTCCCCAAGCGCCCCGGTCAGGCCCGAGGCGATGGCATCGAGGCCGTAGAGGGCCACAGCCGCAATGCAGTCTAATTCTTCCTCCTCTTCCTGCTCCCACCCGAGGCCCCTGGTGCAGGTCTCGCGAAATCGCCGCGCTCTGGTCAGACGACCATCTTCGTAAAGGATGAGCCTGAGATCGGAGCTGAAGCTGCGGTCGTCATCAAGGGGCACGCTTTCCGATCTGCTGAAGATGGTGATGGACTTGCGGTAGTAGGGCTCGCTGTCGTCCAGCAGGGGAACGAAGCGCGCGGCCTTCTGCAGGATCAGCCCAAGGGCCTCGGCTTCTCGCTGCATGGTTTCTTTTCTCAGGAGCGCGATCTTTTCGGGCAGCGGGGAGAGATCGTTGAGAGCCGCGTTGATCTCGGTCAGAGCAGCTGGGATCTCGGGCTGCCGCTGGAGACGCTGCCCGAACGCCCTGACGGCACACGCCAGGCGCGCGCGCACGGAGCAGGCCTGCGTGCGGGAGCGGGAGGGGGTGGGCTTGAAGTGATCCATTTTACGACGCCTCCGGCTTCTGGGTACTGCTGGCGGCCTGGTGGAGGTCGTCGGAGAATCTGCAAATCTTGTGATTACTGTTCATTTTCAATCAGCTCTTGCAACTATTGAATTTTTCACAGCCGGTAGCCGCCCGGCACCAGTTCAGCTGCGATACGCCGGGTATCCACGCCATGCATTGTGATCTTGCTATGCCAGATCTGCCCACCAAGGGGCGCTGTGTGAACGGCAGCCACCGTAATGCATCTCCAAAAAATCTTTTATATCCTAACATATTTAACAATTGTGGTTATCCAAACCCAACATGGATAATTATACCAACAGAGATGAATATACATGGAGCATACATATAATTATGATTGTAATGGAAACTATGTTTAATATGCCAGTCAAAATTACTATTGATGGGGATGAGAGGGAATCCCTCATTGACCCCCAAGTAAAGAGAATAGACAAGATGGGCCGCGTTTATATTGATCGCGACCTGGCAGAAAAAGTTGTTACCATCGTAGTATCTGAGGTTAAACCTGGAGATAAAGAGAAATGGATCAAGATAGGTAGGAATTCCTAATCATCAAGTATTGGTTTCGGTCCGCTCTGGTCCCGGAGGATTGCTTCCTCTTGATTAGATGATATCCCACATTCTTTTCTCATGGTCCCATTTATATTCTTGTATTTTGTATTTCCTCTTTTTCCCACTAAATGTATAAGAAAAAGATAGCAGAAGCCGAACCTGCCTGCCGGAAGATGCCATCTCTTGAATATCGTAGCCCTTATTTCCTAGATCTTCTGTGAAGTTAAATCGCCTAATTCGCTCGTCATGAGGCCCCATATACATATTTGATGAAAAGAGACCCGAATAGTCTATACATGGAGTCCAAAAACAAATCTCACAGAATATGTTAAGATCGAGAAAAATATTATTAGTCGGATTATGATATCGTATAATGGTAACACCAGTTGGCCCACTACCAGGATTTATTTCAGATACTACTTGCATTAGCAAAGCTGGCTCAAGAGTATGAATAAAGGATTCTTCGCTATAACATTCATAATGAAAAAGTTAGTTGCTAAGAGGCCGCCGAGGCATGTAATTAAAAAAATTAAAATCGAAATTTTGTCTTTATATTCTAAATTAGAGTTATAGATAGTATCAGATACAATTAAAGTCAATACAATTAATACTATACTGATTAGAAGAGATATAAATTCTGCTTTAGATAAAAATCCAAATCCATGTATTAATCTCCCCAATAAGGCCCTCAATTGCATCAGTAACTTATTCACATAAGTCACTATATAAACGCACTCCTTTCAAGTGGTCCTGCCCATCGCTGCCCAGGCCACCGTGCCATCAGCGCTGAGGAGAAGAGAGGCTTTGGGAAGCGCGAAGTAGCCACTCCGAGTAGCCATTGCAAGCCGCCGTGGATACCAAAATGCTCTAATGCCTTCTAATGATGTCTTTTTGAATTTTTGAACTCTTCTCTCTATTACAATCGAAACAGGTTAGCTGTATGTTATTCTCTTCGGTGCTGCCTCCTTTGGCCAAAGGTATCTTATGATCGAATTCAATCTCATCATCTGACAGATGTTTCTTACAAATCTGACAAGTATAATTATCTCTCCTTACCACGCGAAGCATTGTGTATCGAGGGATGTACCTCGAAATCCTTCTCATTTCAGTAGTTTCTGTAAATGGTTCATTTACAAAAAAAACGGGACACATATGTCCAAATATTGAGCAGCTTCTTTCGATTTCTTCCTTTTTATGTTCTTCAGGATAATCCGCAGGATTAAAGTCTTTCACATCTTTCTCAAGCGATTGCTTTCTCCAGCCAGTATAAGCTCCTTTTTGAAGCTGTTCCTTTATAAATTCATTATGTTCAATGGCTTCTTCTCGTGTCGGACTGAGTAAAGGGAAATCTTCAACCAATGGGCCATAAGGACAATATTTTAACTCCCAACAGGGTTTGCAAACATGTTTAGTTCGTTTTTCCCATTCTTTTCTAAATTCAATTTCTTCAGGCGTTGGTTTATGTTTTTCAGAGTATTCTACAGCCTCCTTTATCATTTCTTTCTCGACATCAATTTTTTTCCCGTCCATAGTCCTAAAATCATCCGTTTCCCTATATATATCTGTTAAGCCCAGCGAGACTGTTGCTTTTCTTGGACGCTTGTTTGTAACGATGCACTTGATGTGATAAATTATGCATAACTTTTGACCGAACGCAACCGCAGCTTAGATAGTCCAAAGAGCTGTTTTGCCTGATTCATTCTGTAGCTTGTGAAGCTGCGGAGAAGACCTTGAAGGAAAAGGCGGAAGACCTCGGAAAAATCCAGCAAAGCTGCCTAGCCTTCAGCGCTGCCGCGCCGGGCGGCTCCAGGGAGCGCACGCGGGATGCGATCCTGCCTATTGTGGTCTCCCTTCAACAGCCACTGCCAATCCCCATCCCTACCGCCGCCCTGGCCACCAGCCCACATCCACCCGCCCCCACCCACGCGCGGGCCCGCGGGTGGGGCCGCAGGCGAGCCCCGCTCGACCGGAA
>CAZPUO010000215.1:0-4440 GCA_964589745.1 uncultured Methanotrichaceae archaeon | reverse complement strand
TCCTCGATCAGCTTATAGGCCAGGGCCAACCTTATGGGGTTCAGGGGATGCTCCGGCCCGAAGTTGTAGCCCTGGAACTTGTCGGTATAATAAAGGTAGATCATTTGTAGCCTTTCTCTACCAATCCGTCGCTCCAGTAGTTGTCGCATTTGGGGCAGTAGAAGATTGTTTCGATTACTATCTTCTGCCACTTTTCTGCATCCAGGGCCCGCCTCAGCTCCTTTTGCTCACACTCGTTGCCGCATTTGGGACAGAAGGGCACGAAGTGCTCAAGAACTGCCTGGTCCTCATCCTCCATGAAATTATTCCTCCAGGTTTCAGAGGCAGGGAAGGCAAAAAAGCTGTCGGTGATCAGAATGGCCAGACGCCCGCCGCTGCACAACCTGCCAGGAACCCCAGGATCACGCCGGAGTTGAGGAAGGGCAATCCAGCTTGAGGCTTATCGCGCGAGGTGGTCATCAGGAAAAGGAAGCCCAGGTAGGTGCCGAGCATGGCCCCGAAGGAGGGGAGATTTATGCCATGATAGCTGGCGGCAGAAAGCGACCAGTTAGCAGATATCACCAGTATGGTGGGTATGATGGCATCGCCGAGCCCCAGGAAGTAGGCACCCCTTTTTCCGCCCTCCTGCGAAGAGACAGATACCTGATCTTTGCGGAAGCTGTAGTCCTTGCTCCTGGGAACCACAAAGAGCAGCGGAGCCTTGATGCTTATCACTCCCTCGGCCAGAGAGACCATATGGCGGGTCTTATAGACGGAGATGGCATCGTATACCGCCAGCACCAATAGCAGCAACACAGCAGGAAGAACGGTCATGCTCACCCCAAAGAGAGAGCTGATGCCTGCACAGACCAGGACACCGAAGGCATCTATGACATACCACTCCGGATAAAAGCGCAGCAAGAGCAATATCGCCACTGTAGGCACAATCGCCAGCCAGGGGGACATGAAGGCCACCAGTACATAATAGATGCTGGAGGCTATGGAAATAAGGATCAAGCCGCTTATCACCCACCCTTGTTTGAGCCTTATGGCCAGGAGGAGAAAGGCTGTGAATCCCAGGATGAGAAGTAGATAAATGAAAGGGTTGAAGGCCGAGGCAGGGTTCTCAAAGACCCTGTTGCCGCTGGCGGTAATGGCAGGAGTGATGGCCAGGGCTAAGAGCTGCACCGCCAGCACGAAAAGCAGCATAACCAGCATGGGAGCCTGGAACTTAGAGCTTTCAGCCATATCGTAGTAATATTAAATGCTATTTACTTATTTGGAGCTGTTCCTGGTTGAAATCATATCTCAACCGGAGTTTCTGGATCTCATTTTCGCCCTTTCTCTTCCAGCAGCTCCAGGTAAGAGCTGCGAATCGATTCCCCCAAGCCCAGCCTGCAAAGGATGGAGAGCACCTTTTCCTTTTGCGTCTCCCAGTCAGCTTCGCCTCGGGCTTCCACTTCCAGGAAGGAACCGAGGCCTTCCACCTCATCCAGGGCGAGCGTAACAGTGCCCAGAGCGTACTTAATCCTACGCTTCCTGACCTCGGCAGAGAGCACAAACCCCAAAGCTGCGAGGATCTGCTCCATCTCCAGAGGATCATCGATCTGCACAGTCCTTTCCAGACGCGACTTGGTCTTGGCATCAAGCTTTGGACCCTTGTAGGTTAAGCGCGCACCCTCTTCCTTTATGCGTATGCGCAGGGCTTCGTCGCTCTGCTTGAAGTCTCGCAGGGGCGAATTAAAGTACAGGTCACGGTGGTTTTCCACTCCTATCGGGACTGCACCCAGAGCCAAAATCTTCTCCAGCGTATCTGGCCTGGCGCGGGCCTTGACCTCAACCTCGATCATCTTCTGACCAGCACTGTGGCGCTACCTATCTGGAGCACATCCACGGCCTCACCGGCTGAGAGGGTCTGCACCGCCACTTCCGCAGCCTCAGGGACCAGCTCCAGGATCTCACCATTCACTTCGACTTTAATTTGGCCAGCAGCCTTCTGCTTTGCTATTTCTCCCGGGTCCATGCTGCTCAAGGCTTCTATGATCTTGCCGCTCTTCTCCTTGAACCTGGGACCAAGGATCTTCATCTGCGGCTTCACTGCCACAGGCCTCATTTCGATCTCCGGGCTTCCGGTTTTGCTCTCCACCCTGGAGTTTGCCACACCCTGAAGGTCAATTGTCTCCAGGCATAGGTCGGAGTACACCACTATCCCCGGCAGGGGTGCATTGAGCGCCATGCCCTTTTCTGCCTTGTAGCGCCGCAGCGCTGCAGCAATCTCCTTGATGACAAGGCCCGCGGGATCGACTTGGGTACCGGAAGCTTTGGGCCAGCTCTGCACGTGGACGCTCTCTCCTGTCAAGGAATGGTAGATCTCCTCGGAGAGGAAGGGCGTGAAGGGAGCCAGGAGCCTTGTCAACATCTCCAGAGCAGTATAAAGCGTATTTTGAGCTGCCCTCTTTGCTGCGCCATCCTGGCCATAGAGCCGAGCCTTTACCAACTCTATGTAATTATCAGCCAGCACCTCCCAGGCGAAGCCCCGGATGGCCTTTATGGTCTCATCAAATTGGAACCTATCCATGGCGTCTGTGGTTAAGCTGACCAGCTTATCCAGCTCTCCCAAAAGCCAGCGGTCCACCTGACCGGGCGTGACACCATCGATCCTGGCCATCAAAGGCAGAGAGAATCGATAGATCGACCAGAGCTTCTGCTGAAACCTGCTGGCGGCGGTGATATCCTTCCACTGGAACATGATATCGTTTCCAGGGGCTCCGCCCATGGCCGCCCACTGGCGGAGCGCATCCGCGCCGTTGGTCTCGTAGACCTCCTCCGGGCGGATGAAGTTGTTCAAGGACTTGGACATCTTGTGCCCGTCCTCACCCAGAGCCATCCCGTTGATCAGGATGGTGTCCCAGGGCCGGATATCATTCAGGGCTTTGGCCCTCAGGATGGTGTAGAAGGCCCAGGTGCGGATGATGTCGTGCCCCTGCGGCCGAAGCTGGGTCGGCAGCCTTGGGCAAGCGCGGTCCGGCCAACCGGCCACAGCCAGAGCGGAGATGGAGCTATCCATCCACGTATCCAGAACATCCTGCTCCGGAATGAAATCGTCGCTGCCGCACTGGCACTTCACAGGCGGACGAGTCTGGTTGGGATCGAGGGGAAGCCACTCTTCCTCGGCTACAAGCACCGCGCCGCAGCCACGGCAGTACCAGACAGGTATGGGCGTGGCGAAGATCCTCTGCCGGGAGATGCACCAATCCCATTCCACAGAGTCTGCCCAGTTCTTGAGGCGTATCTGCATGTGAGGCGGGACCCACTCGATCTCGTCCGCGGTTTTCTTGATCTCCTCCGGGTCGATCTTAACGAACCACTGTCGCTCGGAGAGGATTTCAATGGGCGTCTTGCATCGCCAGCAGAGCCCAACGTTCTGCTCCAGAGGCTCCTGCTTGAAGATTATTGCACGATCAAGCATATCCTGGACGATCTTCTTCTTGGTCTCATCCACAGAGAGGCCAGCGTAAGGCCCGGCGATCTTGGTCAGCTTTCCATTACGATCTATGGTCTGGCGGAGCGGGAGATGATGCTCCATCCACCACCGGACATCCTGCTTGTCTCCGAAGGTGCAGATCATGACGATGCCGGTTCCAAAGCTGGGGTCCACCGCCTTGTCTGCAAAAACAGGAACGAGGTAGTCGAATAAAGGAACCTGTACCTGTTTGCCGATGTATTTCTGGTAGCGCTCGTCCTCCGGACTCACCGCCACCGCCACACAGGCCGGCAATAGCTCAGGCCGGGAGGTGGCTATCTCCACGTAGCCGTCTTCGGCAGGAAAACGCATATAGTTCAGAGTTGTGATGCGAGAATCGTACTCCACCTCGGCAAAAGCGATGGCCGTTCCACAGCGAGGACACCAATTGACAGGATGATCCTCGCGGTAGATCTGGCCCTGCTGGTACATCTGCACAAAGGACTTTTGGGTCTTTACGTAGTACTCCGGCTTCATGGTGACGTATTCGTTGGACCAGTCTATGGATAGACCCAACCGGCTCATGGATTGATGAAAGCGCTTGATGGCCTCCTCGGTCAGCTTCTCGCAGAGCCGTCTGAACTCCTCCCGCGGAACCTGGTTCTTGGTGATGTGGTTAATCTCCTCCACCTTCACCTCAGTAGGCAGGCCATGGCAATCCCAGCCCTGGGGAAACATGACATTGTAGCCCCTCATGCGCTTGTAGCGGGCCACGAAGTCGATGTAGCACCAGTTGAGGGCATTGCCGATATGGAAATTTCCCGTGGGGTAAGGCGGAGGGGTATCGATGATATACTGCGGCTTCTCCGACTCCCAGTCGAAGTAGTAGACGGAACTGTCCCAGCTTTGCACCCACTTCTCTTCTATCTGGGCAAAGTTGTACTCCTTGGAGACCTCACTCATCAGAAAGCTCCTGTTCTGTAGCTGCTAGGGGAGTG
>CAZPUO010000214.1:0-4528 GCA_964589745.1 uncultured Methanotrichaceae archaeon | reverse complement strand
CGTAGATCTGGCTTCTTATCCGTATGGGCTTGTCGGCGATTCTGGCAAAGGCCATTACCGGCGCACCTCTGCGCTCCACTCCAAAAGCCGGAAATGCCTGAGAGAACCTCTTATCCTCAAAAGCCGCAACGGCTATTATCTCGGCCGCAGTGACTGATCCCTGACCTCCACGGCCGTGCAAGCGTATTTCCTTCAAGGGCTGACCTCCTATTCTATGCGGGCTTATCTCCTCTTCTCCGCGGAAAAGAGATGAGTAAATATATCTCTTTCGGAGCCGCGGCAAGTTCTTATGTAAGATGCTCTAGCATTAATGATCTTATGTGCCGGGTGCAGGACCCTGGCATATGAAGGATAAGTCCATGGATACGAATGAAATACTCTCTGCAGTCCGGGAGGCAAAAAGAAACCTTGGGGTATGCGCAGACTTTCGCATTGCAGACGCGCTGGCAGTCTTAGAGGGGATCGCGCCCTTCCTGGACAAAGAAGCTGTCATCGGAATGAAGTGCGAGAGCTGTGATAATTATGCATCAGCCTCTTTTCCCTTGACCAACGATTTCTGGGCGGTTGACGAAAACGAGTACTGTCATGCCAAAGAGGCCTCTTTAAAGAATCTCACCGCTCTGAAGCTGGCAGGCTGCCCCGATCACTCCCGGAAGTCTCAGGAGGAGCTTATGGCCCTTGGCAAGGATATACTGGAAGAGGATCTCCGGCCAGCTTTTGCCGAGAGAAAGCTCTATGACAGAAGCAAGTTCGCCAGCTACAGCGTAGCCTTCCGATTGCTGCCCGGAAAGGGAAATGTCTGCATCGAATTCGGCCACATAACCGATGCAGGCTTTGATTGCTGTGATCTCAAGCTCTATCTTTTGAAGAGATTGGATCCTGGATTTGGAGCAGAGGCTTCCCAAAAGATTGCCGATGCCGTGAAGAGCGGTCATGTCCTGGTGGTGAATGCAAGCCTGCAGACCAGAAGGCAGCTGGACATAGACTACGTGCTGGAATGGATTGCCAAAAAGCGAAAGATGGATATAGTATATCTCTAGCTCTATTTTAGCTTTGGCTGATAATTGATAATTAAAGGATGTTTTCAACAATGGCGCAACCGTTAGTGCCAGATACCAGTGTGGTTATAGACGGCAGGGTTTCTGCCAAGATCAAAGCGGGCGAGCTTCAGGGCCGGAGAATCGTCGTACCGGAAGCCGTTGTAGCGGAACTGGAGGCCCAGGCAAACCATGGGCGAGATATCGGCTTAAGGGGATTGGAGGAGCTGAGAAGGCTCTCTGAGCTGGCCAAGACAGGAAAGATCGAGCTGGAGTACGTGGGCATCAGGCCCAACCTGGACCAGATCAAGCTCGCAGGCGGAGGCGAGATCGATGCCATGATTCGGGATGTCGCCCTCGAGCTGGGGGCATCCTTACTGACCAGCGACCAAGTCCAGTCTAGGGTAGCCGAGGCCATGGGCTTGAATGTGGAGTACGTCCGGCCGCAGCGGGAGGCCATCAAGCCTCTATCTCTGGAGAAGTATTTTACCGAGGATACCCTCTCCGTGCATCTCAAGGAGAGCGCAGTGCCTATGGCCAAACGCGGCAAGGTGGGCGATTTCAGCCTGGTCCGCCTGAGTGAGCGGCCGCTCTCTGAGAGGGAGCTGCGAGATCTTTCCCGGGAGATCTACGAGAGGGCCAAGGCGGACCCGGAGGGCTACGTGGAGATGGAGAAGATGGGTGCCTCGATAATCCAGCTCGGGCCCATGAGGATCGCCATAGCCAAGCCTCCCTTCTCCGATGGCCTGGAGATAACGGCAGTAAGGCCTGTGGCCAAGGTGAGCTTTGACTCTTACAGGCACAGCACAGAGCTGAAAGCGCGGCTTAAAGAGAGCCAGAGGGGAATCCTCATCGCCGGGCCGCCGGGCTCAGGCAAGTCCACCTTTGCAGCCGGCGTGGCCGAATATCTGCTGAATTGCAACTTCGTGGTCAAGACCCTGGAATCCCCCCGCGATCTGCAGGTTCCGCCGGAGATAACCCAGTACTCTCCCCTGGAGGGGAGCATGGAAGCCTCAGCGGATATACTGCTGCTGGTCAGACCTGACTATACCATTTACGATGAAGTCCGCAAGACTCGCGATTTCCAGGTCTTCGCAGATATGCGCCTTGCTGGTGTGGGCATGATCGGCGTGGTGCATGCCAATAAGCCCATCGATGCCCTGCAGCGGCTCTTGGGCCGGGTTGACCTGGGCATGATACCGCAGGTGGTAGACACCGTGGTATTCATCGAGAAGGGCGAGGTGACCAAGGTTTTAGATGTGGAGTTCGTGGTCAAGGTTCCGTCAGGCATGGTAGAGGCGGATCTGGCCAGGCCAGTGATCGTGGTCAAGGACTTCGAGACCGGCATGCCTGAGTATGAGATGTACACCTACGGCGAGGAGATCGTGGTCATGCCGGTATCCAAGGAGGGCAAGAAGCCATCCTGGAAGCTGGCCTCCAGAGAGATTGAGAAGGAGATATCTCATCATGTGCGCGGGCCCTTCCAGGTGGAGATGCTCACCGACTCTTCCGCCGTGATCCACGTTCCTCAGGACGAGGCGGCTAAGGTGATAGGCAAGGCCGGCAAGAACATAGACCAGATCGAGAAGACGCTGGGATTGCACATTGATGTTCGGGCCAAGGATGAGCCCGTTCTTTCCTCTCCGCGGGTGGAGGAGACGGCCAAGCATCTCATCATCTGGCTGGAGGACCTTGCCGGCGAGTCGGTGGAGGTTTATGTGGGCGAGGAACCTATATTCACAGCCACCGTGGGCCGCCGTGGCGACATCCGGGTTGCCAAGTCCTCGGAGATGGCCAAGCGTGTTCTCAAACGGCTGAAGCAAGGTGAAAAGATCGATGTGCAGAGAGCGCATTCGGATTGATATATCCGGACTGCTCCTTTCTGTTATCTTTGCTTTTTTTGTTTTTTTCAAACACCCAGAGCCAGACGAAGTGTATTTCTAAAGGCAGGAGCGAGCCCCAAGGTGATCAGAGTCAGCTTGATGAGATTCCTAAGAGAGGGGTCCTCCAGAGACCGGTCTATTATGCTAAGCAAAGGTAAGAGTACCAGCAGCTTTAATGGAAACATGATTGCTGCCGTGCCTGTGAGGTCTATGAGGAAAGTGGGGACGACATGCTTCTCGTAGTATGAGAACCAATCCACACCGAGAAAGGTTGAGCTGGCATCCAGCAGGTGGACGTAGATGATTGTCAGGTTTAATCTGTCATCCAGGAACTTCAGCCAGGGCAGGGCGCATCTGAGAAGAAGGACGACTCCCGTGAGGGTTGATCCCAGGAGGAAGACCGCGGCTATGACCCAGACGTTTTTGAATCCAACGGTGGAAAGGGCGGCCAAGTTGAGAGCGGTCCAGAAGAGGCCGATGGCCGCATAACTCCTATAAAAATCCTTGCCAAGAACTTTCCTCGTGAACAGAAGACAGGAGGCCGTGACCAGAAAGACCAGAAAGAAGATGAGGGGAGTTATGAGCAGGTATTTCCATGGCGGCGGAACGAGGTCGGCATCTTCAATCACTCTGAGGCTCGAACCCGCCAGGATGAAAGGAAGAGTATATTTCACCAGCTTCTCATCCATCCTCAATTCCAAACGGCGAAACAGTTTCGTCAAGCCGAGGATGGCAAGGCCCAGGACTATCGCCCACGTGATCGTGTCCACGGGATTGTAGCTGGTATCATAGATTATGGGATCGATGTAGTACCTGTAGATCCAGGCGATTAGGTCGTTCACCGGGGTTAGCTTGAACGGTCTCGTATTTCTAGCGTTCGTATGCTTTTTGCTTTCGCTATTCTTCGAAGCGGCGGAAAGTATTTATAGCGTCGACGTAAAGATGATCATTGTTCCGTTTCTGATTTTAGTTGAGGTAATTAGATGGTCGAGGTGTTCAAAGGTACAACTACGGTAGGTGTACTCTGCGATGGAGGTGTGGTCCTTGCATCGGAGAGCCGTGCTACCATGGGCAGCTTTATAGCCAGCAGCACAGCCAAGAAAATCTACCAGGTCGATGATCTGGTAGGATTGACTACCGCTGGCGTGGTGGGGGATGCTCAATCACTGGTCCGGATGGTTCAGGTCGAAGCCAGGCTTTATAGAATGCAGAGGGGCGAACCCATGACTGTTAAGGCCATCACTTCCATGCTGTCCAATGTTCTCTCTTCTCGCAGGTATTATCCCTTCATGGTTCAGCTCATCATGGGTGGGATGGACAGGTACGGCCCCAAGATCTATTCTCTGGATGCGCTGGGCGGGCAGATCGAGGAGAGAAAGATCGTGTCCACCGGTTCCGGCTCTCCCATAGCCTACGGTGTCCTGGAAGCCATGTACAAGCCTGGCCTGAGCGTAAAGGATGGGACGGTGCTTGCTGCCAGGGCAATTCACAATGCCATGAAGCGGGATTCCGCTTCCGGCGATAAAATCGAGCTCGTCAAGATTACAAATAAGTATGAGGAGGTAGGCGAGCAAGAGTTCCAGGAGATAATGTTGCTCCTCTAACCTT
>CAZPUO010000213.1:0-4531 GCA_964589745.1 uncultured Methanotrichaceae archaeon | reverse complement strand
TGTGGATGACATGCCTCCAAAATCGATATCATGAGGAGCTTTTCATGCGAAATATAGAAATATGGGATTCCTCGAATCCCGGCAGATATGAGCAAATCGCCAAGTTACTTTACTCTGCTTTGCTTACATGTAAAGAGCCCTTAATCTCTTCAAATTGCGCGGGATCTTGTAGGCTTTCGAAAGTTATCCACCCTCTCATCATGGTTATGTTGGTAAATGAATCGAAGAATGGCTTGTAAGGGTAGACAATCTCGTGCCATTTCCTACTATATTTGGAGGCGTATCCTTCGGCTAAACGCCCTTGAGTCCCGTCTATGGCAATAGAAGTTTTGGTAGGAGAATCGACTCGGAGCATCTTTATGCCAACGTCAAGCTGGCCGTCAAAGAACTCATTTATCGCTTCCTTGAGTATCGGTGAACTAAATAACGTAATCGATGCGACCTCATGACCGATTTCATCAACCAGTTGAATAATCCAGTAGGAGATTCCAGAATCATCGGGCTCTCCATATTGGATTTGGGTTTTGAGGTTTTGAGATGAGTTGAACTCCACTGTCCAGGGCCCAGCAGGAATTTTATTCCCAACTGCTTGTGCGTTTGCAATAAGCAAAGCCAAAAAGGCTATATATATTATTCTCTTCATGTGTCCCCCTGCCGATCAAATTTTGATTGCTGACTCAGACTTCAAGCTAAAAAAACTTGTGGAAAGCGACATGGAAAAAGCTTGAGGAAAGAAGGTCAAAGGTGATGGATAGGCTAATTCAGATGGTCCATTCGCAGTCTTTCAAAAAAGAAAAGAGATCGATCACTGTTCGACATCTTCCGGCCCGTGCTATGGTCAGAAACATGAATTTTATGATGTAACCCCGCCTAGTATAGTAAAGTACTTCTTAATTATTTCCTTATTTTCAGGAGGAAGGCTCTCGATATAAAGCTCTGTTGGAACTGCAGCCGCCTCCCCAGCAGGGGACTGCTGGAAGGCGCGCTCCACAGGTTCGGTGCTTCTCGCCCGCGAGCCTGCACCTATTCCCGGATAAAGCATAAGCTCCAGCTTGGCCTCGTTCAGGACCGCTAAGGAGGGTTTGCCGTAGAGGTTCCCGGTGAGGTTAGTCTCAGAACCTTGCGAAGGTGTTTCGTTCTGGAACGCACCTAGAGCTTTATCTCTCAGATCTGAGAGAGACTGAAAATCGGCAGGCGTTATATCTGCACTGATCTGGCTCTGAGCGATGAAGATGGTGATGCCCGACAAAATGACCGCCATAATTGCTCTGGTGCTTACCTGTCGCCGGTTGAGGATCTCCGAGGGTTTAATCCGGGAAAGGCTCACCATGAGATCCCTGGCCAGGCTATGCATAGGCAGAGAATCGACATCACGATTGTCGTAAGCCGCCTTGGCTTTCTCTGACAGTTGTGGTCCCAGAAGCGGGAAGAGATCCGATTTTTTTCGTCTCCTGATAAACAGGGCACCCGCAGTGCCAAGAACCACAGAAATAATAGCAGGCGATGCCGAGAGGGGCAGAAAGTCCTGCCAGTAGAAGCTCATGAAAGCAGGAAGGCCGAGGAGCTGAGCAAATGCATAAATAGCGATGGATATTATGACGGCATTGAGGGCCGATACCACTAGTTCATGCCGATGATACGCTTCGATCAATCTGCTCAAGGGTGCAAGGAATTCATAGGACCCGTTCACAATATTTATTTCGAAGATCCGAATAAATAGTTTCCGGCATGATGAGTCTGCCGGATGTGCTGAGGCTGAAAAGATTTATACTACCAGACCAATTCACCCTCACCTCTGGAGATGCTGACCAGATAATTGCCAGGTTTAGCGGCAAGGACAGCATCCTCCTTGAAGGCATATCGATCTGCTGAAAAGCGGCATCTGTTGAAGGCATCACTTCATAGCTAAGATGGCAAAAATGGTTGGCATTGATGGATTAAGGCCGAAGCTCTTTGGGATTCTGGTAGCCTTTGCTCTGGTTCCCATGATCTCAGTGGGGATCCTATCTCTGATGGAGATGAACCAGGCATCTTTGGATGTCCAGAACAATATTTCAAGCCTCAGCACCTCCTTAAATCGCTCTGCGCTCACAGTGGCACCTAACGATGCAGACCAGGTACAGCTCGCCATTGCCAAGGCCCGCCAGTATGATGAGTTCTTCAAGCGCATCGTTTCGGAGAATGGGCTGGTTGCGAGCTATGTAGGAATGGACATAGAAAACGAAAGCTGCACGACGTCTCCTCCCGGTATATGGGTTGCGCCCCTCGGCCTGAATCAGACCACATCCGAAAAGAGATCTGCTACCATAAGATCCCTATGCGTACCTGCGAGGATAATGCAAAGCCTCTTGCAGGCCGAGTCGTCGTTATCCCTTTCCTATATTGGAACCGAAGATGGTGTTTTGTTAACCCGACCTTATGACAACGAAACCGTTCGTAATACCGCTCCCTTAGGTTACAAAGAAATGCCGTATTATGCGGAGGCAAAGAGCCTTAAGAAGACCATCTGGACCGGGCCCTATTTAGACGGCAATGGCCAGCCAGCTATTACTATCACCACCCCGATTTATCAAGGAAATGGGTTTACGGGCATAGCAGGTATGGATGTCTCTTTGGAATCGATATATAAAGACTTGTCATCCATGAAGAGCAGGGGATATCCCTTCATCATAGATGGATATGGCAAGATAGTATCCAGGCCCGGAGCCAAGCCTGGAGGCGCCCTGAAGGAGCTATTCGAGTCGGATAACCTCTCAGAATCTAGCAGTTCTGATGTCAGGCAACTGGCAAAAGGCATGCTTAAGGGGGGCTCAGGATCAATCGTGATCGGCCTCGGAGATGTGGATGGCTATGTGGCGTTTTCTCCCATAACCACCCTCGGCTGGAGCCTGGGCATAGCTTACCCGGCAGAAGAGATGAGCCTGCCGGCACGATTCATCGATTCCGGTATCAAAAATGTCGCGAAGAGTACGACTCAAGGGTTGGATGACGCTTACGGGAGAACCCGGGAATATGCCCTGCTCGTCTTAGCGCTGACTGCCTCTGTTGTTCTGGCTTCCTGGTATTTGCTTGGTCGCAGGATTGATCGGGAGATTGGCTCTTTGACGAGCGCTGCAGAGAAGATCGCTCGCGGGGAGTTTGGAGTCGAGGTCGAATCCACAGGCGACTTTGCCTCTCTGGGGATGGCCTTCAATAATATGGCCCTGGGCCTTCAGAACTACGCTTCCCGGCTGGAGGAGGAAGCAGTTTTGCGCGGTGGCTCCGGAAAGGAGACTGCCTTCTTTAAGAGCGTCAAGCGTAGCCTGGCGCCAGCCGCCATAACGGAGAAAGAGGGATACGATATTCTTGCGCGTTACATTCCCTCCGAGATGAATGGCTTTGACCTGTGTGATATAATGGAAGCAGACGGGAGAATAGCCCTGGCCATGGCTGGTGTTGGAGGAGATGGTATCCAGGCGGCTATGCTCGCTATCATGTCGCGAACGCTCATTCAAGCTATGCCCGATAAATCAGATCCATCGAGAGTAGTTTTCGCGCTGAACTCCGAGATAAACCAGCACGTTCAAGGGATGAATCTGGCCTGTTTCTATGCGGTTCTCGATCCGGCAAACCATTCCCTGGAATATGTGAACGCAGGCTTCAATCCGCCTTTCATTGTTGATTCTGGTGGGATGGTTGACACTCTGGGTGGAGGCGGAATCGCCTTGGGCATGCTGGATAAGGTTGAGCTGCAAAAAGAGCGTATCCCCATCCAGCCTGGCGATGTAATGGTCATGTACTCGAATGGCGTGATCGAAGCAGAAAACAGCAACAAGAAGCAATTTGGAATGGAACGACTGATAAATCTGGTCATCAGCAACCGAGGACTGTCGGCTTCTCAAATCCTGGAACAGTTAGAGGAAGAGTTGATGGATTTCTCAA
The DNA here is from genome assembly GCA_964589745.1 of uncultured Methanotrichaceae archaeon. Lineage (GTDB taxonomy): Archaea > Halobacteriota > Methanosarcinia > Methanotrichales > Methanotrichaceae > Methanothrix. The sequence goes on along the minus strand of CAZPUO010000213.1, from coordinate 610 downwards.
GGGACCATCCTATGCAGGCAGATGTCACCCTTGTAATTCTCAAACGAAGCCGATAGGCGCTTGATAGATATGATTTTGGCCCATCGGATGCCATTCGATACCTGCTGGATTCGGATCAGCGATGCTTTGAATGAGGACAAAATGAAAAAGCAACGACCTGGATTGCTTGGATTTGCAATCGTCTATTACGACACGCTACCTTTAAATATTATCATTCAATAGGTTGGGAGGCCGATACAGTGTTTCGAGAGCTTTTGCTCTGACCTCTTTGCTTCATGGCAAAGAGGATGAAGGGCAAAATCCTTAAATAGGAACCTCGATCACTATCGCTGCCAAAAAAAGGGGTTAGATCTGCGAATTCCAAAGAGCCGAGTTCTTTGTTGGGTTCAAGGATCGAGAAAGATATAAATAGTAATAACTCCTTACTATTTAGGCCGATGTCCAACGCAGAAAGGCCTTGCTGAAAAGCAAGGCTATAAATAGTAGTAATGCGTGGATATACGGGCCGCTTAGGCGTCGCAGAAAAGAAGGCTGCGGTCCTGATAAGAGGATGAGGGATCGAGTTCCAGTCTGCGGCATAAGAAAGAAGTGGAGACGCGAGGTTTTTCGT